>JAADFU010000163.1 GCA_013152715.1 Calditrichota bacterium | reverse complement strand
TATGGATTCCCCATGCTTCAACTATTTTTTTGATAATTTCTCATTGCGCATAACTCTAACTGCGAGGTTTATGGGTTATACCAGAAATTTAATTTACTGGAGAGAATCATGAAAACTATTTTAATAATTTTGATTATATCTTCTTATTACATTCCTCCCACCTTGTCTCAACAACAATTTAGTGATCAAAGAATTATTGTTCCGAAAGTAGATTCACCCACTTCGATTTACAGCACTGATCTCAATAGTGATGGAAAACTCGATGTGATTGTTGCCTCACAGAATGATAATAAAATATCTTGGTATGAAAATCAAGGTACTGCTGGTTTCAGTACTCAGAACGTGATAACGACTGACGCAGCAGGGGCCCAGTCAATATACGCAGCAGATATTGACAGCGATGGCGACATTGATATACTCTCAGCATCAAAAGATGATGATAAAATTGCTTGGTATGAAAATGACGGTTCAGGCAATTTTAGCAGCGAAAAGATAATATCAACAGTGGCAGATGAAGCAAGTTCGGTTAGCGCTGCTGATATTGACGGGGATGGTGACTTGGATGTAATTTATACATCAATATATTGGAACGCTGTTTGTTGGTATGAAAACGTAGGTTCACTTGGATTTATGTATGAAAGAGAGATTTTCTCCAGCACAAACGCTGAACTGAGCACTTTTTTTGTGACGGATATCGACGGGGATGGTGATTTGGATGTACTATCTGCTGCAGTTCATACAAATAAATTGCAGAAAATCGTTTGGCATGAAAATGACGGTTCAGGAAGGTTCAACAATACGTTTGATATCAATAGTAATGTAAAAAGACCCTCATCATTTTATGCTGCAGACTTGGATAACGACGGCGATATGGATGTGCTTAATGCATCTATATACGACGACAAGGTTGCTTGGTATGAAAATGACGGTTCAGGTAATTTTATTAGCCAGTATGTATTCAGCTGGAATGCATATAATGCAAATAATGTTTTAGCCGCAGATTTTGATGGGGATGGTGACATGGATGTGCTTTCCTCATCTAGACAAGATGATAAAATTGCTTGGTATAGGAACAACGGAGCAGGAAGTTTCGGTCATCCGAATTTGATTACCATCGAGGCAAATAACGTCCGTTCCATTTACTATGCTGATTTGGACCGCGATGGCGACATCGATGTGCTCTCTGCGTCATATGATGATGATAAAATTGCATGGTATGAGAATGACGGTTCAGGCAATTTTAGCAGCGAAAAGATAATATCAACAGAGGCAGATGGAGCGAGGTCTGTGTTTGCGGCAGATCTCGATGGTGACAATGACGTAGATGTTCTCTCCGTATCCCAATGGCATGACAAAATCGCATGGTACGAAAATAATGGTTCGGGTAGTTTTAGCAGTGAAAATGCGATCGACACAGATTTAAATGCAGCTAATACTGTCTATGCAGCAGACCTTGATGGTGATGGGGATATGGACGTGCTAGCAGCCGTAACCACCAATTGGATCAGCCAGATTGGTTGGTATGAGAACGATGGTTCAGCTAGTTTCAGCAGTCTACAAGAAATAACAACCAAGGCAAAAGGCGTCCGTTGTCTAGCAACTGCCGATCTTGATGGTGATGGTGATCTAGATTTGCTCTCTGCCTCTGAGGATGACAACAAAATTGCTTGGTATGAAAATAATGGTTCAGGCAGCTTCGGTAGCCAATGCATTATTACAACTAATGCTCTTGGTGCGCATTGTGTTCATGCAAAAGATCTTGATGGCGATGGCGATATTGATGTACTATCAGCATCAATGGATGATGACAAAATTGCTTGGTATGAAAACTATGGTTCCGGCAGTTTCAGTAGCCAAAAAGTAATTTCAACCGATGCAGATTGGGCAAAGTCCGTATATGCAACCGACCTTGACGGTGATGGTGATATAGATATAATTTCCGCTTCAGGCAAAGATAATAAGATTGCTTGGTATGAAAATTTAATGACAACATCAGTACCAGTGGAATTAATATCATTCACAGCTACCATTATTGAAAATAATGTTCATTTGCAATGGACAACAGCCCCTCAATCAAATAACTATGGATTTTATATAGAGAGAAGAAAAATGGGTGATCACAATTGGCAAGAAATTGATTTTGTAAAAGGTTGTGGGACTTCCACGATACAACATAACTATGTATATATAGACACTGACATATTAATTGGCTCATATCAATATCGTCTAAAACAAATGGATTATAAAGGTGATTATAAATATTATATGACAGGGGAAATAATTATAGGAAATCCAATAACTTTTTTTCTCTCTCAAAACTATCCAAATCCATTTAATTCAAGCACAATAATTCATTTTGATGTTTCAAATCGTTGTCATGTAAGTCTAAAAGTATATAATATCAGTGGGGAAATAGTTTCTACAATTTTGAATAAAGAAATGCACGCAGGTAATCATAAAATCATATTTGAAGCAAATAATTTAGCTTCAGGTATCTATTTTTATCATATTCAAATGGATGAATTTCAAGATGTAAAAAAAATGATATTAATTAAATAATTATTTTACTGTAGTTTAGCAAAAAAGCGACAAAATCAAAAACGGCTCCCCACCATTTCGAGTGGGTAAATTTAAGCATTATTATTATCATTAGTCGAGGTGCCAATTAGCGGCCACATCATTTTGAACTGTGCAACTCATTGTTTTTTATTCGGTTAGTCCATTTCACCATCGTCCTTCCAGTATCAGTGAGAAGGGATTAGGACGAAAATGGACTAACCGACTCCCAAATTACCCACCCAAAATGATGGTGAGCCAATATAATAATGACTATCTTTTTAAGGAGATAGCAAATGAATTTTAATGACGACGCTTCGTCCTACGCTAATAAAGCTTTCGAATATCTCGAAAAGGGAGACAAGGAAAATGCGATTAAAAATGCTCTAATAGCAATAGAAATAAGACCTCGGGATCCTGATGTCTATTTGGATATTGCTAATATTTACTTCAATTTTAGTGATTATAAATTGGCAATCAAATACTATAAAAAAGCAATAAAAAGAGAAGTGATATCTTCGGTTACATCACGTGGTTTTGGTGCAAAATGGGAATATCGGCGTCATCGTGCTCTTAACAACGTAAAAAACTTTAAAGCCTATGGCTGGCTGGGTAAAGCCTATCGTGAAATTGGCAAACTCAAACAGGCTAATAAAGCGTTCAACAAAGCACTCCGATATGCAGAAGACAATAATGATTCTGAAAGCATCGAGTTAATAAGATTAGAGATAGAATCTCTAAAAAATCGTTCAAATTAATCAGTAACAAGTCAATGGCTAGCATTTTTTGCTCAACCTGACGCGCAGGGCACGTCAGATATTATTGTTTCGTCGGTTAAAAAAAAGCTAAAATCATTCTCAAAGTACTGTGCGCTTTAATCCTGGGAGCAGGTTAGCAACTTGTTATCGTGCACACCATCTATCCCCCCCAGATAAAAGCCGTTATTTTTAAACACACAAAAAAGGAAGCCGGCCAAAATTCAGACGAGCTTCCCTTTTTAAATTTTAATCAAATGATCGCTTTTTCAAAAGCCGAATTTCATACTCGTCCCCAAGGACAACGCTCTGGAACTCCCGAGGGTGATGCCGCCGCGGCTGGAAACGCCAAGGTCAAAATAAAATCGCTTGAAATCCAGGGCACCGCCGATACTCCACTGAAAATTGCTCAGCCTTCTGCCCACGGAAGCGTAGCAGCGAAAAACAGAAAATTTCACACCACCGCCAAATGAAAATTGAGAAATTCCATCGGTGCGGTCAAATTCCATGTTGAGCAGGTAACGCTTGATATTTTTGGCAATGCCGACGCGAAAGCTGAGGGGAATCCTTTTGCTGAAACCGTCAATCGAATAAGTCGTATCCACTGTCACCGAATCAGCATTGATATCGCCGAGCTGTCCCTTGCCAAAAATGAACAATGGCTCATTTCCCAGGTCCAAAGATGCACGCGAAAACTGTGCGCCTCGGTCCCAAAAAACTGAACCCAATAAATTTTCTAAAACCATGCCAATCTGCCAGCCATTATTCGTGTACGAGCTCAAACCAAGATCAAGACTTATTCCCTTGCCGAACGTGGCAGTACGTGTGGCAAATTCCGCGCGCGGCAGAATTCCGCTGTTCGTAATGGAAAGTTTTGCCATTCCCTTTTCTACATTGGCATAACCGACACCCTGCACGAGCGCCAGCGATGCTCCCCAGGCAATTTCTTTAAATACAGTATTTTTCAATCCGGGCACATCAAAAATAATGCGATCAATCAGCCTTCTCCCGTATGAAAATTTAAATTTGATTAATCCTTGTCCCCCTCCGTTCACCGAATAGTCGTAAACATCTCTTCCGATTTTATAGAGCAAATTTTCATACAAATCTTTAGGCACAGAAAAATGGCCGAACATCTGGGATTCAATGCCAAAACCAAAATTCTTGTAAGAAAAGCTGAGCAGAGACACGTTGCCCGTAAAATCAAACACCATTCCGGATTTAGGGATCAGATTCAAAATATTTTTGACGTCTGTTTCCGTCAAATAAATACTTTCGCCGTCGCCGATGTATTTGTTGATGTCATCGAAGCTGAAGGAGTTGTTTCCGCCTCTGGCATTCAAAGAATAGATGATCATTTCAAAATTCGGTCTATTGGGATCGGCAAATGCCAGATTGGCCGGATTCCAGTGAACAGATTCCACGCCGCGAGATATGGCAGTCATACCGCCGATTCCCAAGCTGAGTCCGTTTTGTGAAAAGCACAAATTCGGCGCCACGAAAAGAATGGCAAATATCGTGTAAATGGCTAATTTTTTCTTCATTTCTTCTCCGGGTTACTTTTGCCAACTTATCTTTAAAGATTATCAGGATCAATGAGAAACTTGCCGTTGATAAAAACATCTTTTACGATCAAGTAGTCATTTGCCGTCAGCGTGGCTTCCGGCGTGTCGTCCAAACTCGCCTCGAAGCGAAGGAAATAGCTGTCTGCTATTTCAGTAAATTTTTGTTTAGTCAACTCGATTACAAAAGATCCACTGGCAGGTTGCGCAACGACACCGTCATTGCGCAAAGTGGGTCTCGGCAAAACGATGGTAAAAATCTCTGAATCAACGTGATTTGAATCAGGTCCTACAAATAACGACAAAAATCCGGAAATAGGTAAACTATTCACGAGCGAAACATTAATAGATCCTTGATAAGTGTAATCTCTGATTTTCTGCCGCGCGTCCTCGTCAATATTCAGAGAGTCCGTTTTGGAATAGTGGGAATTTTTGGTAGTAAACATGAGCGGAAAATCGAGATCATATCTGACGCCCATCTGGTCGTCTTTGTGAAAAGTGGCATTTTGTCCCATCACACGCACAGAGCCGCTGACGAGCATCTTTTCAGGAATGATATTAAACAAATCCACAATCGTCGGCTGCGACTGGTCTTCATTGGCGCCGTTACGGTTGAGCAAAAGCGAACCATTGGCAGGGATATTTTTTTGAATTACAATTTTATACGAAGTGTCGCTGCGAACCGCGTTGAAAGTGAGGTTTAAACCGAGATCAAACGGTGTGTCCAGAAATTGCATTTTCAGCCAGACATCGTGAAAATCGAAGTTTTTTAAATTTTCCGTTCCTTGGGGAAAAACCTCTTCTTCAAATTCAGGGAAGGAGGTCGCGATATTAAAATCCGCTGTCACCGACGAGAATTGAATATCGGAGAGCTTCACAGCTACGCCTAATTCATCGCTGGATTTCAAGTCATATCTGTTACTCGCATTGGGAAAAATTTGTAGTTTTATCCCGAATTTTAGATTTTCACCGTCCAGATCGAGCACACCATTGTCCAAATACACCACATCTGAACCCGTTTGACCAGGGGACAAATTGAGAGAAAGAGAAAAAGGGTCGCCGTTGGCATCGGTGATACTGAGAACATCGATTTCCAGACCGATGCCAAAATTGAAATGGTTGGTAATCTCCAGCAAAATGGATCCGTACTCAATTTCGCCGCGGCGCACGGTGAGAGAATCGGTGCTTAAGTCGATGGAATCTGTCAGTTCCAAAATCTGCTCTTTCAGGTTGGCGCCGTAGGCTGCGTCAGCGACGATATCCTCCGGCGAGACGGACAGTTCCAAGCGAGCGCCCTGAACGAGAGTCACAGTTTGCCCGTTGCTGCCGTCCATTCTGCCGAACAGCACTGCCAGAATACTCGAAGAAATCAATTCATTTTCCAGGTCCACATAGAAAAATCTGGTTTCGCCATCCCGAATCAATCCCAACTGGAGCGTATCAATGGGCGCATTGGCCCGGACCTGATCCAGAATAGCCAGGCGCACATCGCCGCTCAAGTCCATGCCCAGATGATTGGTGACTTCCAAACGCACTCTGCCAGTGACGACGTTGACGCTATCAAAATCCGTGAGAGTAACTTCTTTTTCAACAGGCGTCAAATCTTTCGGGGGCACAATCGCTTGTTGTCCCTCATGGCCGGCTAATTCCGGATAAATGTCCGTGAAATAGATCTCTGTGCTCGATTGCTGAGTGGCGCTTATTTCAAAATTTCCCAATTGAGCAGAGGCATGCACGTTCTGGCTTTGAATTCGAAGTTTGTCCGCCAGCCCGAATGTCTTTTGGCCATTTTTGTTAATGGAAAGAATGGAATCAGGTCCCAGACGATTGTACGTATCCCGCGAGAACTCATCGCCGACGCGGAGCGTATCAGCGCTGAAAAGCGGAATTTCTTCCACGAGTAAGTCCCATTTCGGTGGTCGCGGATCCTCGGGCAAATTAAGCGTACAACGACTCACAAGACCTAAAATAAGCAAAGCAAAAATCAACAAGCTTCTTTTCATAAAATCACCCATTCGATAGTGATCACATTTTGTCAGATTAGTTGAAAAATCTTCAAGATATATTCTTGCAAAAATTGAATAAACTTTCCACAAAGTTATTTTACAATAGCCACAGCAAAAAGCAAAAGCAGTGCAAGTAAAAATTCATCACCAGCGAGACCATTCAGCGCGGGAAATTCGACGAAGATTTTCCCCAAAGAAGATTGCCTCTCATTAGTTTTGCTTTCTTTTGCAAAAAATAAAAGTAACTGGCTTTAGTCCATTTTGTAAGCTGCTGAAGCATGGTGTTCGTTAAAAAACCGATTGTACTAGACCTTGCAAGTGAAGTAGCCGCTTCAGCGGCTTCCTGAATACCCATACCTGAATAGTTACAAATAAAAATTATCTTCTTTTAATTTACGAATATTTTGAAAATTGTCAAGCAATTTTTTGATTTAGAAAAATATTATTTTGCTACTCAAAAAATTGCTCTTACCAAAATTGTAAAACGAAATTGATTAATTTCCATTCCCAACGAACAAAAAATCATAAACATTGCAACTATGGCAATCTGTTTCAGCGCCTCCGCCTTGCCATTCGCTCGCTTTTTTTGCTACGCAGCGGAATTCGCCGATGCCAGCGCCGCCGTGGTCATCCTGCGCGCCGACAAGAACTGCCCATTTCCAACGACCTGCGCCGGAACCCAGATATTTCTTAGGCACGGCAAAACGAATTCTTTTCCGGGCAACATCGCCGATGGGATAAGCCGCATCAGCGGGTCTGAACGCGGTGATTATTTCGCCACGGTCGTTCTCGATTTCAATTCCCCCGCCGACAAAAATGAACCGCTCCGCGGAAAACTCGTCAGGCAGAGAGTAGTTTGCGTTGCGACCGATCCGTTTTCGACCGCCAGCGGACAATTTTTGGTCAATGGCAATGGCAGCATACGTCAGTTGAAATCCATACTCCGGATGCCAGTTAGGTTGCGCCAGGTCTCTGAATTCGAGCGCAAAATAATAATTTTCGTCGTCACTAAAAACCTGAAATTTCCGCAAATCCAGAATTCCTGCCTTAAAATTGGCATTTGTCGGATATCGGTACGCGCCATTAGGTCCAAAATCGTCGTGCAAAGAATCAACTGCCTCCACGATTTTTTCGGCGCGGTCGTTGAATTTGTTCACTATTTTCCCGTTTAGCAAAGGAAAAGGCGGCGGCTGCAACGCTCGCACCTGACTGTCCGCTTCGGGAACGGCAAATTTCAGCGTCGGCAAATCCGATGACGGAAACGGTAATTTCTCCCAATCAAAATCAACCGCTTTCCTGTTAACCACGATATTTGTTGTTTTGCTTTGAATCATTCTGACAACCGCCTGTTCTCCTGGCTGCAAATGAAGTGCCAGCGAAGCACGTTTCTCTTTATCCGCGGGCAACGAAATGGCAAATTCCCAGTTGCGTGTTCCAGTGACATAATTTATTTTCAAATCCGTCGTGTCTGCGCCATTCCTCCGAAAAGAAATAAAAATATCCTGCCCCGGAAAAGGCAAGCGAAAATCGATGCTGTTGATCAATTTTGGCAGATGAGGCGCAATAGCGATTTTTCCGGCAGGGACGTCAGGTTTCACTCCGAGCAAATCCTGGTAACAATTGCGAATGAATTCCGCCAAAGACCATGCCTGCGAAATTGTCCCTGACCAACGCGGAAACTTTTCTCCCGGACGCGGCAAAGCATTCAATAATTCCGAGTAACTGCCGACGGCGCCGACGTTCAGAATTTGCCCGGCTTCGGATTTCAGCAAAGAAAACGCCAGATCGTTGTAACCAAAATTCGTCAGAGCAGAAATGACAGGCCCGGCGAGCCAGGTCCAGACGGTGCCGTTGTGGTACGCCGCATCTTTGGGGTAAAAAGCCGGTAACTGATGATAGGGATGAAAATCGGGATCGTGCTGCGAGAGCGAAGCCACGCCGTACGGATAGGTCAAACGCGTGACGACTTCTTGCAGCACGCAAATTTGCTCGTGCGGAGAAAGCAAAGGCGGCTCAGGCAGTGTTAGAGCGAAAATTTGATTCGGCCGAATTTTTTCGTCCGCTGTGCCGTCTCGATTCAAATGATCGAACAATTTTTTGTTTTTTCCATTCCAAAAATATTTTCGGAAATTGCTTCGCAGGACATTTGCAGCAGACTCCCATTGTTCCGCGTTTTCCTGGTCGCCAACCAGATCGGCAATTTTCACCGCGATCTGCAACTGCTGAAACCATAACGCCTGCACTTCCACGGCGCGATTCCCGCGCGGAGACCAGGCGCCCTGTCCGCCCTTGGCATCCATCCAGGTTTCCGCGTCTTTGTGAGTCAAAAAATTGAGCGAATCGCAATGATAACGAAACGTACCGAGAACACTCAACTTCAGCGCCGGGTACATTTTTTTCAGAAAATCCTCGTCACCGGAGTAAAGATAATATTCCCACAGCGATTTCACAAACCAGGGCGTGCCATCCGCTGTGTTGTAAATAACATCCTGTTTCGTCACTCGATTGGGAATTCTCCCCCAAAAAACAGAAGTTGAATCCTGATTTTGGTAATCAGCAAATGAGCAGAGAATTTGTTTTGCCTCTGAAAAGCGACCTGTCACCAGCGCCGCTCCGGGCAAAGAAATGAAAGTATCTCTGCCCCAGTAATTATTGAACCAGGGCAGACCCGCAAAAATGCCAACCGTTTCTTTTTGGCCTTCTGTCCGATGAATGATGAGTTGATCCAGAGAAATCAGCGCCCGGTAAAAACTCAAATTCAAGTCAGAATCATTCGTTTGAAAATAACATTTGTTGACCATCCTTCGCAGCCGCAGTCTTTGTTTCTTTAGCAAGTTTGGTATGTTATTCTTTAAATTTTTCCACCGTCTTCCGGCACTTTTCACATCGTTGGCGACAAAAATTGCTGCTCTGGCTTTTGTTCCGGGCAATTTCAGTGTGCCGAGAGGAATTCCGTCTGACACGCCAAAGTTGACGTCCTTTCGGCGATAATCAGAAAATTGAGCCCTCCCGACAATACCGACCGCCACTATTTTTCCTTTTGACTCTTCATCATCCGGAATGAAAAGAAACAAATGATTTTTCTCGTCTGTCAACGGAGACAACTTTTCGACGCCCCAAAAAACAAGTTCTATTCCCCGATGCGGAATGGAGTTGAAAGTAAGCAACAAAACATTTTCCAGATCGAGCAAAGTCAATTCTTCGGACAGGCCGCAACTATACTCGCGCACAATTCGGTCGGGAAAGACGATTATTTTTCGCGCGCTGGATCTCATTATTCGCTTGTTTCCCTTGAACAGCAAATAATCCGCCAGATATTTTTTCTCGCCAATGAAAAATCCCTGATGACCGTTGTGATTCAACTGCGCTGTTTCACCGTAAAAAAAAGCAGCCGCCCGATCCGTAAAAACAAACGGTCGTGATGGATGCGATTTCACCAAAATGGCAAGGCTATCGGGAATTTCGACCTTTGGAATTTGCGATGTCAAATTGATTGCGGCAAAAATTGGAATAAAATTAATCAAAAAGAATGGAATTTTCTTGAAAGGTAAGCCCACTGCAGAAATCGCTCCTTTTCAAAATTAACCGAAACATGGCGGGAAAGTTCGTTTTTTCTTTTTTTTGCCCATGTAATTTCTTGCCAATTCCATGAAAATACCCACATCGCGATCAAGATCAGTCTGCCCCCCGTCGAAATAGAAAATCCGAATGGGAAAATTGTCGTGCTGTCTGCTCACTTGCGGGTAAACCGTCTGACACACAATGCCGTTCATGCAGGTGAAAGGACTGATATCGACAATGCCGTCGGCGCCCTTGTGGTAAAGGTAAATCGACTTACCCACATTGAGCACCATTTCTCCCAAAGCGCCGCGCTGCGGCAAATAAGGGCTGCTGTAATTTAATACCTCGCGGACATGGCGCGGCTCTTCGTAACCGCGAAAATCATCTTTGAACGGCGCCAACAGGGAATGCTCGTCTTTTTTGAGCAAAAATGACTTTATCTGAGCGGCAAGCATCTCTTTGGAAAAAACCTTTTTCTGATACTTTAGCCGCTGAATTTGTTCGTCCGTGGTGTACCAGGCCCATTCCGATATGTCGTTCATCCAGACTTCGCCGCCGAACTCCTCAATTTTGTTCACCAGATATTCATTGCTGTACTCATTGAGCCGACAATAAATTTCCCCGACAATGCCGATCAGGGGTTTCTTTTGGCTGTAATCCGCCGGCAGCGCCCGATAACGGTCGCGAATACCGATCAGGACGGAGCGCAATTTTTGGCGGCGAGTTTTGTGCTTAAAATGCGGATCGGATAAAACCGCCGCCGCTTCTTCCAGACTACGATGAAAAAGTTCATTGGCGAGTTTTTTATTGAGCGCGTAAGGCCTGACTCTCAAATGAAGTTTGCGAATAATGTCGCCGGCCAATATCGCTAACCAGGAATTTCGCAGCAAAGCGCTGCCGCTGATGCCAAACCCCTCGTAGCCGTTGCTGCTGGTAGGAGAAATGACCAACACCTGATTCAGCAGTCCTTTGTCCTTTAAAATTTTTTTAAATAAAGCCTGATACTGGCCGAAACGACAGGGTCCGCCGGCGGTTGGCAGCAAAAATGCCGTTTTCTTTGAATCAAAATCAGAATCCTCAATCACTTTCAAAAAATTTCCCAGCGTGATCCGTTCCGGCAAACACTCGTCGCCGGTGAGATATTTTCCGCCCAATTCCAGGGTTCGCGCGTCGGAAGGCGGCGCCGGAATGGCGTTCACTCCGGCGGACTGAAATGCGGCTCCCATCAATTTTGCGCCGCTGAAACTCATGCGCGGGATGTACATGGTTCTGCCGATCAGCGGATTTCTTTTCTGTTCTTGTTCCATCTATTTAAATTCCGCTCGTAGTTATTTCCGAATGGATTATTTAGTCGTTTCTCTCAACCAGCTTTTTCGAATCGCGGACTGGAAATCCGTCTTTGGCTCCGTAGAAACAGGACGAATCTGCTGAATCTTTCTCCCCGGAACGTTGAGACTCAGCAACAAGGTAAGCCCTTCTCTGCTAACCATCAACTCGTTGCCTTTGCCGACAGTAAGGGAGTCGCGCAGCGTTTTCAGATCAATCATCTCGTCGAGCTGAAATTGGTTGACAGCGAGAATTTTGTCTCCTTTTTTTATTCCGGCGAGCGCTAGAGGCCCGGATTGATCAAAGTCGGTAATGACATTGTTCGCAACGGAAACATTTCCCAGGTCAGGAATGGTATCCGGGTGAAATTCAACGAAAATTCCCGCCTTTTCCAGCGCATCGGCAAAGGGAAGCTCAATAACGCCGTCAACGTAAAGATCGAAAAAAGTGGTAAAATCAATCGTGGCAACCGAGCTGATGATTTCTAACAAATTCAAATCCAGCGCTTGTCTGTCATTGGAAATTGACCACCTGACAATGAATTTGACGATGTCGTCCAATGATTTCTGATTTTGACTCACGGCACGGATTTTCAAATCCAAAATAGCGCAAAGCAGTTCTCCTTTCAAACGCAATAATGCAAAATTTGAAAACAATTCGTTTCCCGTACCCGACAATCGCACGGCCGAAATGGGCGTTTTATTTCCATCTTCGAGTTTCAAAAATTGATTAATCTGCTCGATGTAATGATGAATGAAATAGTCCGCTGTCCACTCCTGCGTGCGAACGAGAAAAAGCGAACTGTAATAATCGGCGACGCCGAGCCAGAACCAGAGATTTCTCAGATGGTTTGCACTATGAGTTGAATATTGAATAGACGGCCGAACTGATTGGAACCAGTGGCGAAAAAATGCGCTTCCGATCTCTTTTTGCACATTCGGGTAGAGCTCGGGTTTCAGTTGACGAGGCAAAAACATTATCGAACCGTTGCTGAATGCCTGAGACGAAACCGTCTTTTTTCTCGTTAGAAAATTAAAAATGAAAAAATAGCGATTTCTGGGAATCTCCTGCAAAAAATCCGCCTGACAACGAAATATTTTCTGACTCAATCGACTGAGCTTCTCGCTCAGAGAACCGGAAACGCTCTTATTGAACAACACAAAATGGATTTGGTTGTAATAGGTGAAATAAACCTCTTCAAAAGGCGCCAAAAATAGAGGACAGCGCGCCAATTGGTCGTAATTCAGCGCGCTGTATTCAAAATTATCTCCGGCAAATGGGAGACCCGTGGCTAATTTCCAGCCGTAAGGCACGCTCACGGCGACCTTGACCGGGAAATCTTTCAGCTCGCGAATCATCATAAATACCGCCGGATTATCGATCAGTGCATAGCTCCGATTCACATATTTCCCCAGAAACGGATTCTGCAATCTGGAAATTCGGTACGAGACAATGATGGTGTGGTTGCCGTTGGTGTAAATTAGCCAGGAATTGTCGTTCACTTTCTGAAATGTGGGTTCTTTCATTCCTTCGCCAGTCACCTCGAATTTGGAAATGCGCGACGAAACGCAGACGGGCTGAAACGCCGCTCCGCTGACGCCGGGCATGACACAAAGCAGATGATTGAGGGAATTATTTTCAATGGTAATGTTCACCGAAGCGCTCTTCCAGTTGGTTTCGTTGATTTCAAAATAATAGGTAATCGTCGGAAAAGGATTTGCTGCTGCCCGAAGTGCCACGCCAAGCGAAATCACAAATATCCACAACGCCAATCGAGAAATTTTGCGCCATTGCAATTTAAGATTCATCATCGCTTTGCCTCATTCATTAAGAGAAATTTGTAATCCACTCGATGCGATCAAACAATTTGCTCAATGGATCGCCATTGTAAATAGATGATATTGCCTCGCTTATCAAAGGAGCAACTGATAATTGAATCAACTTTTTGTGTTTGACGCCTTTGGGAATAGGAATGGTGTCCGTGATGATCAATTTGTGAATCGGGCTTTTATCAAGTTTTTTGATCAAGGCGTCTGTGATCAAACCGTGAGTCGCGCAAATATCGATTTTGTTTGCGCCGCGTGCCTTGAGCAAATCACTAATGGTAAAAATTGTCTCCCCGGTGATGATCATATCATCGACAACAAGAATGTTTTTGCCGGCGACGTCGCCGATGAGATCATGGTAATTCACCTTATCCGAATCGGTCATCCGATACTTGCTTCCCAATGCAACCGGCGCCTTTAATTGCCGGGAGAAGTTGTTCGCCATCTTTGCCGCGCCAAAGTCCGGAGCGACAATTATCAGGTCTTTCATCGGAAACTGACTCAGATAGTCGATAAAAATGGGCATAGCGTAAAGATTATCCACGGGAATATGAAAAAATCCCTGAATTTGCGGAGGTTGCAAGTCCACAGTCAATACGCGATCCGCACCGATCGCTTCGACAATCTCGGAAACCACCTTGGCGCGAATGGAGACGCGGGGCTCGTCTTTTTTGTCGCCTTTGGTGTAAGGAAAAAATGGTGAAACTACGGTAATCGACGCGGCGCTGGATCGGCGAAAAGTGTCGATGAAAAACAGTGTTTCCATAATCAAATCATTCACCGGTTGTATGCCCGATTGGATAAAAAACACCTCTTTGCGGCGAACCGTCTCCAGTAATTTCACGTAAACATTGCCTTCTTTAAATTTGTAAATTTGAGCGCGCCCCAGCGGCTTGCTCATTAAATTACAAATTTTTTGAGCTAATTCCGGATTCGCGCTTCCGGAAAATATTTTCATTTCACCCGCCATTTTCTCTCCAAGTTTTATTTATGAGCCGCTCAATTTTTCGCCGATAGAATTTTACGGCAAAACTAAAGACAAGCAATCACCGTGCCGAAAAACACAGCCAAAAACCCGCCCAAACAACACGAAATTCCAGGCATGCATCTTTCGCTCAGCATTGCGCCTTTCGTTAACCCGATTGTTGATTCTTGTTATTTCTTTTGTAAAAATATCCTAATGTGTATCCAAAAGCCAAAAACCCACACAAAGAATAAAGCAACCAAAACAATTGATCTTTGTTATCGATGGATCCATAAATTAACGGATGAGATATATTCCACAAGGAAATAACAAGCCAGAAAAAGAATCCATATTTTAAACCGGACAAGCCGCCAGTCACTCTTTTGGAGATGGGCAAACGTTCATAAAAAAATGTGAATAGAACGCCAAAAAATATTCCGATTAATAATTTTGTCCAAATAAAGTACCAAGCATTCAACTGTTCAGGTTCAAATTTACCTGGAGGAGCAAACTGCGGTCCATAGATTATTCTGGAAAAAATCGCGCCTGCAATGAAAAGAGTAATTCCCATGATAAGTCCTGAAATTATTCCGGCCTTGATAGCTTTTCCCATTTCCATTTTTTATGTCCTCCTAATTTTGATTTGTCACCCTGATAATTCACATTTTATCTTAAATTGCTCTCTATTTTCATGCTATCAGCGTTAAACAAAAAATTTGCTTTATCAAAACTTGGTGGGCCAAACAATGCTTTAATGTTACTTGAGAAACCGTAACTTTCCGTAGGGATTTCGACAAAGTTGGCGTCAATTTCGTTATCGCTGTCTTCATCATGAAAAGCTTTGATGGCATAATCCCGATCGGGGCCACATTGACATCCTTTTTCGCTATTTTAAAACGCCGAATTTCTTTCCCGACTCAGTGAATGCTTCAATGGCGCGATCCAGATGTTCGCGCTCGTGCGCCGCGGAAATTTGCACGCGAATTCTCGCCAGGCCTTTAGGTACTACCGGAAAAGAAAATCCAATGACGTAAATACCGCGATCGAGCAAGTCTTTTGCCATCCCCTGCGCCAACTTGGCGTCGTAAAGCATGATCGGCACAATGGGAGTGACGCCCGGCTTAATGTCAAAACCGGCGTCAGTCATTTTTTCGCGGAAATATTTGGTGTTTTCCTCTAATTTGTCGCGCAATTGCGTCGTATTGGATAATTCATCCAGAATGCCCAGGGTTGCGCCCACGATCATCGGAGCCAGCGCATTGGAAAAAAGATAGGGTCGGCTTCGCTGGCGCAGCATGGTCACAATTTCCTGGCGCGCGCTGGTGCAGCCGCCGGACGCGCCGCCGAGGGCTTTGCCGAAGGTCGTGGTAATCACATCGATCCGTCCCTGGACGCCGAAATGTTCCGGTGTTCCGCGGCCTGTTTTGCCGATGAATCCCGTGGCATGACTATCGTCGACCATGACGAGAGAATCGTATTTATCCGCCAAATCGCAGATTTCGTCCAACTTTGCCATGTCTCCGTCCATGGAAAAAACGCCGTCCGTGGCAATAATTTTGTAGCGGACATTCTGTTTGTCGGCTTCCTTCAACTGCGTCTCCAAATCATTCATGTCCGCGTGCTGAAAGCGAAACCGTTTTGCTTTGCAAAGACGAACCCCGTCGATGATCGACGCATGATTAAGCGCGTCGCTGATTATCGCATCTTGTTCTCCAAACAGCGCTTCAAAAAGCCCGCCGTTGGCGTCAAAACAGGAGCTGTAAAGAATGGCGTCTTCCATGCCCAGAAATTCCGCGATTTTTTCCTCCAGCTCCCGATGAATGTCCTGAGTGCCGCAGATGAAACGCACAGAACTCATGCCGTAGCCGCGCTCGTCCAAAATTTTCATGGCGCGATCTAGCATTTTCTGGTTGCTGGAAAGTCCCAGATAATTATTCGCGCAAAAATTGAGCACTTTCGTACCGTCGACAAGAGAAATATCCGCACCCTGGGGGCTGGCGATGATGCGTTCGTCTTTGAACAAACCGTCGGCGCGGATTTGGGCTAACTCTTTTTGTAAATCCTGTTTAATTTTTCCGTACATAAGCTCATCCTTTCAGTTTCATCTTGTGTTTTGATGAACTATTTTTTCGAGTGCAAAATTTCAAATCACTAATTTTTCAGTGCGTTTTCTTCTCCAAAACAACCATCGCAATCGCTGAATCGTCGCTGTGAGAAAGCGACACATGCACCCGGCTCACGCTGAGCACATGCAGCATTTGCTTGCATTTTCCGTAGGAATGAATCTCCGGTTTGCCCATGCCGTCGTTTCGGACTTCAATGTCCTGCCAGGTAATCCCGTTACGCAGACCGATGCCAATCGCTTTTACAGTCGCTTCTTTTGCCGCGAACCGAGCCGCTAATTTTTCAAATTGATTCGCTTTTCCCAAACAGTCTTCCAACTCTTTCGAGGTGAAAACCCGCTTCAAAAAGCGATCTCCGAAACGCTCGATGGATATTTTGAGGCGCGAAACATTGACAATGTCCACACCAATTCCGATAATCATGCTTGTCTCATATCAAATTTTGTAAGTATTAAGCCACAAAGGCTCGAAGACTCCAGGTTTAAATTAGTAACAAATTTTAAAACTTGCAACATGCAACACAACAAACCCGAGACTCACGACTCGAACCCGGAACGAAAAATCACTCCACATGCATCACAATTTTGCCACACTTTCCGGCTTGCATCAAATCAAATCCTTGTTGAAATTCATCCAATTTAATCTGATGCGTGATCGCCGGGCTTAAATCCAGCCGGCCTGATTTCAGAAAATTGCCGATTTTGTACCAGGTCGAAAACATCCGGCGGCCCGTGATGCCGTAAACTCGTATCCCTTTGAAAATAATTAAATTATTCAAATCCCAATTCACAGGATGGTTAAAAACGCCGAGAATCGACAACCTTCCGCCCGGCGACAATGTCCGACACGCCTGAATCAGCGCTGATTCGTTGCCGGACATTTCCAGCGCCACGTCCACGCCCTCGCCATTGGTGGCATTTAAAATCTCGGCAACTACGTCTTGCTTCTTCGGGTTAAGCGTCACGTCGGCGCCCATTTTTTGAGCCAGACCAAGACGATAATCATTAATGTCTGTGACGTAAATTTCCGTCGCGCCGGAGGCTCGCGCCACACCGACTGCCAGAATCCCGATGGGGCCAGCGCCGGTAATCACTATTTTTTTGCCGGCGACATCTTCGCTCAAAACCGTGTCCACCGCATTGCCCAACGGCTCTTGCACAGAAGCAAATTCCGGCGGGATGGAAGGATCGTTTTTCCAGGCGACAATTTGCGGGATCACAATGTATTCGGCGAAAGCGCCGTTCGTGTCCACGCCTAAAATTTTCAAATTACTGCAAATGTGCGGATTTCCGGTGCGACAGGGTTTGCAATAGCCGCAGGGAATGTGAGTCTCTGCAGAAATAAAATCACCAATTTTTACGGCATTGACCCCTTCGCCGAGTTCCACAACTTCGCCCGCTAATTCATGTCCCATGGTCTGAGGCGGTTTCACGTGTTGTTCGGCCCAGGAATTCCATTCGTAAATATGCATATCTGATCCGCAAATGGAAGCGGTTTTTACTTTTACTAAAATTTCTCCAAATCCAGGTTTCGGAATAGGTACTGTTCGCATCTCAGCGCCGACTCCTGGCTTCGCTTTCACAATAGCTTTCATCGTGCTGCCACCGGGCATAGTTCATCTCCTCTATTCATCATTTTGCTGAGAAAGTTATTTAAATATTTTAAAAAGTCCCTAAACAAAAAAGCCTTAATTTTCAGCATAAAAATTAAGGCAAATATATCATTTTTCCGACTTGTGTCGAGGTCATTGTCTCGTTTGTTCGCAAAATGTAAAAATAAACACCCGCCGCCACAGTTTGATGGCGCCAATTTTTCGCGTCCCATTGCAAACGATGTTTGCCAGCGGGAAGAATTCCCAAATCATCGTTGCGCACAATTTTTCCCTGCACATTGTAAATGATAAAATGAATACGGCTCTCCTTGGAAATCTGAAAGCGAACGATGGTATGACTATTAAACGGATTGGGATAATTTTGTTCCAGCCAAAACTTTTTTGGTAACTCAATAGATTGTTTTTCATTGACTTGCGTCAATGAAGCGCTTCCGCCGGCTGCGTGATAACGAGCGGCAAATTCTTGCAAATATTGGTTGGCAATTTTTTCATCGTGGATGATCAGCGTATTTTCATCATTTTTTGTTTCAGCGCTCGTTGACCAATTTTGCGAGCCGGTAATCACGACCGGATCATATTCAGCGTGGTTGGCGTCGATGATCATGTACTTGTGATGCAGAACACCGTATTCGGCATCGAGCCGGACATCTGCCGCAGGATTCCAGCCATTATCTCCGGAGCCGCTCATGGGATAGTATTGGCTGGACTGATCTTGGCCGCTATCAAAAACACCGCGGAGGTAAAATGTCGGCCGCGCTAAAACTCGCTCATGCATGGCGTCCTGCACGTCGTATCTGGTGAACGCTAAAATTGAAAAATAAATTTCCCGATCTGCATGTTCAATTTCTTCGATGATTTGCGACGTCGCCCCGTCTGTCGGGCACATGTACAATTCCACGCGTCTGCCGCCAATATTGAAATGATGCGGCAAATTGTCCGTCTTGTTGGCGCCAAAGCGGGAAACTGCGCTGTTCGGAGTATCGGTATTTGAACCCCACATTTCTTCAAACTCCAGCGTGTAAGCCTTTGCCAACGATTGATCTCGGATTTCGAGCGCATTCTGAAATGCATTTACGCCCAATTCCGAATAGTCAGTAAAATTCACAGAGCCGGTCCAGACCCAATCATCCGCAGCCGAGCTATTGTCGCGAGCGTCAAAAACAGCGAATTTATTGTGTTGAATTCCCCAACTGCCCAATTCACTAAAACTCTGGTCAATCACCTGAATTCCGGCAGAGCGCAGTTTGGTAATTTGCGTCTGGTAGGCATGATCCGCGTCATTGATAAAACGAATTTTCACACCGCGATTTTTGGCGTCAATAATAGCGTTTGCCACGTTGTACAAATCCCAAGAATAAATGCAGACATCAATGGAATACTGCGCTGCGTTCACCCGATCAATGAATTTCTGCGCCAGGTCTTGATTTCCTTGCGCTTCATTGCCAGACATTGCCAGCGAATGATCTACTGAATGGTTGAAATAAACATTAATTTCGCCCGTGGAAGACGGATCTGAGGCAGTCATGGCAAACAGATCGCCGGAATAGTTAGCCCCAGTCTCATTTGCCGAGCCGACGCGAATGTGGTACAAAGTCGCCGGAGTGAGATTGTTCAAATAAATTGCGTGACCTGTTCCTACTTCCGAAAAAGTTAACGTGTCAATCTCAAATTGATTTGTTAAACCGTACATCAGAATAGAGTTGGCCGCCACGTCTGTTCCCCAGGAAATTTCGAGGGCGTAAGGTTCAATCTTTGTTATCTCAGGGCCCTGAATAATTTTAGGGCCGGACAGAAAAATGATATCTTCCAAAAAGCGCGGCATCACTTGATAGCCGTCGGTGTACGGCGCTGAGAAATCATACTGAGAAACAACGCCGATGACGTCAAAGGAGCCGCTCGGAGAATTTGTATTGGCTATGGCGCAATCTTTGTCAATGCGAATCTCGCAACTGCCAGTGGCATCTGTTAGCGTGTAATTCGTGCCGGAACCGGAAACCGCCCAGGAATCCGTATCAACAATGACGCCGTTAATGCGAATGAGCCGTCCCTCGAGCGTCTCGACACCATTGGCGCCTTCGTCCGCGATCATTTTGCAAGTAACAATTTCTGGCGTAACAGCAGGGCTACCCGGAACATGCTCGTCGATCACAACTGATTTCAATTCCGTCAATCCTTTGTACTGATCAACAGTGCCGGTTACAGTAACCAAATCGCCGACGTTCACCGCTTTTGCAAAGGCATCGTCGTAAATCGCCACGCCGCCCGTTTCATCTTCTACGTAGGAACTCACGCCAAATTGTGCTGCAACTGTTACTTCTCCTCGAATGGAAACGGTCTGGCCCAACAGAGTCGGCACGCCGTCGCTGTCATTTTGATGTAACTGGCTAATAGGAATTGTATCCGCAAACAAAGCTCCGGTGAAGAAAACCGCAGCTAACATTATTAATGTGACATTCTTATTCAAAAAATTTCCTTTCGCTGTATTTTTTTCCGTAATGGAATGATTTTTGTCCCTGCACCATTCGGCTCGTCCATTGTGGGGTTATGCATTTGAAGCATTCATACATAAATTTAGTTCGACGCTGGTTCAGGCAATTTGATTTCCGAAAAGCAAGATAATAATATAAAAATAATTACATTTAGTGTCAAGCTTTAATTGGAAAAGTTATGGAAAAATTAATTTTTGCATAAGAAAATTTTGAGAAACCGCCCGCTTGCTTTCAATCTATTTTGTATTTCAAGGCTCGCTGAAATTTTTTTTACTCCGGGTTTTGGAGGTGAGCTTTTTAATCATAACAATTGCGAAAGTCACGAAGCTAAAATCCTTACGAATTAAATCCGAAATTATTTGAAGAAATTAGATCGCAGACTATTTGAGACCGATTGTTGTCGGAAAATGAGCAAAAGAATCCAATTGTACGACACAAAATTTTCACTTGGAATAAAAATTACTTGCATTCCATCTTTTTTTCATATAAATTAGAACGAAATAGCTTTTACGGCGTCTAATTATTTGCATTTAAACCGAGAATTTCAACCAAGCGAATTTTGAGTAAAATGCGACGACTTGGAATTTTAATCATTTTTTTATTAGTCATCACGACTCAGGGATTCAGTCAGTATTATTTCGGCAGGAACAAGGTGATTTACAACAATTTCACCTGGTACATCCTGAAAACCGAGCATTTCGATATTTACTACTACCCTGAGATGAGAGAGTTGGCGGAGATTGGCGCGGCTGCGGCAGAAGAAGCTTACCGCGTGCTGGAAGACAAATTCAACCACAGCATTGATCGCCGCATTCCGTTGATTTTTTATTCCAACCACATTCATTTTCAACAGACAAACACGACGCCGTCCATTTTGCCCGAGGGCGTGGGCGGATTTTTCGAATTCATCAAAGGCCGCGTCGTCATTCCGGCGAACGGTTCCATTCCCGAATTCAAACGCGTCATCCGGCACGAGTTGGTTCATGTCTTCACTCACAGCCTCCACTACCGTATTTTGAAAGATCACCACAGAACGCATTTTCCCGCACTACCGCTGTGGTTCGTCGAAGGATTGGCAGAATACTGGTCCATCGGCTGGGACGATAAAGCCGAAATGTTCATCAAAGACGCGGTGCTGCACAATTATCTCGTTCCGCTGGAATCGATGTATCAAATTTACGGCACATTTTTAATGTACAAAGAAGGGCAGGCAATACTCAAATATATCGCCGATCAATACGGCGAAGAAAAAATTATTCAACTCATCCGCAATGCCTGGAAAGAAGAGCATTTTTCCAATGTGCTGCAATTGACCATTCAAAAAAATTATCAGCAATTTGACAAAGAATGGCTCTACTATCTGAAAAAAAAGTACTATCCGATCTTGGCCCATCGCGATTTTCCGGAGATGGTCAGCCAAAAAATCACCTTCAATGGCATCAACACGAAACCAGCTTTTTTTCGTAATAACAATGAGCCGGCGCTGGCGTTTGTTTCCAATCGCTCCGGCTATTCCAATATTTACCAGATGCCATTCCCTGATCCCTCAAAGCAATCGAGAGAGAAAGAGCAAAATATCGACATCGTTGTCAGAGGCGAACGCACGGCAGATTTTGAATCTTTTCATATTTTGAACAGCAAAATTGATGTGAACTCGCGCGGCGAACTGTGTTTTGTTTCCAAGAGCGGGGCGACCGATGCGCTGTACATTTATGACATTAATTCGCGGCGCAAGGAAAAGAAATTCCGCTTCGATAAAATAGTGACCCTGTTTTCGCCGTCGTGGTCGCCTGACAATCAATTTCTCGCTTTCACCGGCATTGATTTTTCCGGCAAATGCGATCTTTTTCAGTTGAATCTGAAAAGCGGCGAACTGACGCGACTGACAAACGACTATTTCAGCGATAGAGATCCGGTCTGGGACGCTACAGGAGAATTTATTTTTTTTAGCTCTGACAGAACTTCTTTCGGAAATAAAAATTATTACAACCTGTTTGCCTTGCAAGTTTCCACCGGAGAAATTTATCACTTGACTTACGGTGCGCACAATGACTACGCTCCCGCTGTTTCGCCGGACAACAAATTTCTCGCGTTCACCTCGGACAGAGACGGCGCGCTGAACATCTGGGTCGTCAAAAATGGTCTGCCTCAAAGCGAGCCCTTACTGGCCTCGCGGAATACAAATGTTACCGGCAATTTGCTGCCGCCATTTTCGTTGATTCATTCCAAATCTGAAATTCGAAAAATTACTAATTTCACCACTGGCGCACAGGACCCGGACTGGACGGATGATAACAGACTTCTTTTCACGGCATTCGAAAACTTTTCTTTTCAAATTCAGCTTCTGGACAATATCCCGGCGCGCTACGACAGCAGTAAAATTGCGATGGAAGATTCCATTGCCACAAAAATTACCACCCCCTATTTCGACAAAATCATCGCCCACAGCACGGTCACGACGGTCAGATACAAGCCAAAATTTAATCTCGACGTAGCGCAAAGCGCGGTCACGCAAGACCCGATGTTTGGCACTTCCGGCGGCGCACAATTAGCAATCAGCGACATGCTCGGGAACTATCAGTACCACTTTTTAGTATTTAATAACGCTCAGACGCGATCTGAATTTCTGGAAAGTTTCAACGTCGCTATTTCCCGACTCGACCTTTCTCATCGTACGAATTACGCCGTTGGGCTCTATCATTTCGCCGGGCGATATTTTAACTGGTACGACGGCTTTTTCTACGAAAGATGGTACGGCGGATTCGGTTCCGTGAGTTATCCGTTATCAACTTTTGAGCGCATTGAAGGGAACATTAATTTCCGCCAGTCTTATAAAGAATGGTACGGCACGAATTACAGCCGAAGCGCGCTGCTACTGTCCAATTTTATCGGCTACGTCAAAGATAATTCTCTGTGGGGACCGACAGGCCCGCTGGATGGCGAACGAATTAACGTGACCATCGGAAATACAACGGACGTGCGGCACTCAAACGTCAATTTTTACACCATTATTTTTGACGCGCGTAAATATTTTCGGCTGTCGCGGCAATCGGCATTCGCTTTTCGGGCGATGACGCGCTACAATCACGGCAAAGAAGCGCTCCCCTTTTACATGGGCGGCAGTTGGGATTTGCGCGGTTATCGTCGCTGGTCGCTGTGGGGCAAAAAAATATTTCTGATTAATAATGAATTACGCTTTCCGTTCATTGATCGTTTTCTGATTAAATTTCCCTTTGGCGGCATGACTTTCAGCGCTATTCGCGGCGCCGCCTTTGTGGATTTGGGAAACGCCTGGAACGACCATCTGGACAATGTGCTCGGAAGCGCGGGTTTGGGCGTTCGGTTTCGATTGGGCGGCGTGCTTGTGTTGCGATTTGATTTCGGAAAAAAGTTTAACTTTAGCGATATCAATCATCTGCTCGACGCGGACAAATTTGATATTCAGTCCGGCTATTTTAAGCAATTCTTCTTTGGTTGGGATTTCTGATTTCATAACACCCGAAGAGAAATTGGAGAACTTCTATTTGAAAATTCGTCTCTTGGCTTTGTCAATTATCGTCATTCTCCTCAACTGCGCAAAAATTCAACTTCAACAGCGGCCTGTTGTCATTGACGACATTCCCAATTGGACAATATGGGGCGGAAATAGCGCTCGCACCCATGTCTATCCGGGAAAATTTTCTCTGCCGCTGGAACTTGTGGAACGCGTTAGCGCTTCTTCTGCGGTGGGAAAAACTTTACTGGCGGCGGACGGTCTTTTATTTTTCACAACGCTGGACGGTAACGTCTATGTTTACGATTTGATCAAAAAAAAGGAAGCAGGTCACAAAAACATGGAACTGCACTCCACACTCGCGGTGCAGGATTCTGTCTTGATCATTGCCCGACGTTACGGAGACGATACGCTCTTTGGTTACAATTTAACTGCCGGAAAAATTTTCTGGCACATTAATGCCGGCGACATCGACTCGGAGCCGCTCATTTCTGACAATGAAATTATCGTGACTGCCCTTTACAAACATATTGATAAATATCAACTTATGTCTGGCGAGCGAATCTGGAAGACAGACCTTCCCAAGCAGATTCATTCGTCGCCGGCCTCGGACGGAAAATTGATCTTCTTTGGCTGCGACGACAATCAGGTTTACGCGATTAACGACGATAACGGTGAAATCGTTTGGAAATTTGCGACGAACGGCGCTGTTCAGGGCGCCGGGGCAGTGCTCGACAGCACGGTTTTCATCGGCTCTACAGATGATTTTTTCTACGCTCTCGACGCCAGAGACGGAAAATTACGCTGGAAATTTGAAACCGGCGGACAAATTCTGAACAGCCCTGCGCTCGTAAAATCAGCAGTTATTTTTGGTTCAACAGATGAAAAGCTTTATTGTCTAAATCCTGAAAACGGAACGCTTCGCTGGACTTTTCACGCCGGAAGCGTCATTAGCACGACGCCGCTGATTTGCGGCCAACTGGTATTTTTTGGCTCTCTGGACCATTATCTTTACGCGCTGGACATAAAAACCGGAGAGGAACTCTGGAAATTTCAAACCAAAGGCAGAATTCGCACCGATCCGATTATCTGGGGAAAATATCTTATTTGCGCTTCCGAAGACCACGACATTTTCATTTTTCAAAGCAAAGAAATGGAATGAAATTTAGCGCCATTTTGACAATCTTTTTCATTTCGGCGACCCTGATCTTAAACGCGGCAAACGGGCAGACGAAGCGGAGCGTTCGAACGGGATTTGTCCGCATCCAGACTGAACGCGACAGCGTCGAAATCTTGCTTGACGACAAAAAGGTGGGGACAACACCGCTGCCTCCTTTTTTAGCGACAGTCGGAAAACACTCTGTGACAGCGCTGAATCCGCAACGCTATCTCTGGGGGCAATTTGATTGGCGTCGTGAAATTTACGTTGCTCCGGCGGAAACTTTGACCGTGCGCCCCAAATTCGTTGAAATCATTGTTTTTCGCAGCCAGCCGGATGGCGCACAAGTGTACGCAAATGACAAATTGATCGGAGAGACGCCAATTTATTTCATCAAAAAGGTCGCTGCGGGAACTGAGTTTACCATTCGCAAAACTAATTATTATCCTGAAACCGTGACCTTCAATGGCAAATATCCGGCGTTTTTCAACATTCAACTCTCGCGAAATGAAAAAGAATTCCAGCGGCAGCAACTCATGCTGCATTTGCAAAAAAGAAGACAATCTCACTATCGGAAAGCAACGTATGGATTGTGGGCGCTTTCGGCGTTTTCAGGATTGAGTTCCATTTACTTTAAACAACAAGCAAACAAAAACTATCACAATTATCTGGGAAGTTCTTCTTTAAATAAAATGAATCGATACTTTGACAATTCATTAAAATACGATAACGATTCCAACATTGCGCTCGGCGTGTTTCAGGGATGTTTTCTACTTTCATTTTACATGCTTTACCAATCTTATCATTAGAATTTTGCAACAATTATCAAAGGACGGACTTGCCTGAAATTATCTTATCAAAAAGTTTGACAAGGGAAAAGACACTAACAATCTGGATGACCGATCAAAATTCAACGAATGCGGCGGTTACTCGCCAAAATGGATTTCAGCGCCACAAACTTCAACACGTGAATAAACACGCGCGCCTTTTCGAATCGGGCTTTGGCCAAAATAGTCTAAATAAACCCCAAAGCCTTAAGGCGAACTATTATGCAGCCGTATTAAAAGTTAATAATATTTCCAAAGCAAATCATCTGTGAAATAATTTTTTTCTTTCGATCGTGCTGAACGCAGATACATCGCTTTTTTAACTGAATTGTTTAATTCAATGACTAAAAAATCCTTGAAAGGAGAAGCGACATGAATCACAATGTTGGTCTCTGGGTGGATCACGGCAGGGCTTTCATCGTAAATTTGAAACCGGACGGCGAAGTCGATACAAAAATTGTCGAGTCCGAAGTCGAGCCGCTCATTAAATCCACCGGAGGGGTAGGAACGAGAACTCCCTACAGCAAAGGGGGCGTCTCCCCGGAAAAATCAAAGCTACGACGCCAGCATCAAATTAAAGAATTTTATGACCAAGTGATTAAACAAATTTCCAAGGCGGCAAAAATTTATTTATTCGGGCCGGGGTCAGCAAAAAAGGAATTGAATCATGAAATTCAGGGAATCGTCGCGCTGGCGCCCAAAGTGCTTGCTGTTGAACCTGCCGACAAAATGACCCAAGCCCAAATTATTGCCAAAGTGAGAAATTTTTATAAATTAAAAAAATAGAATAGTGACAGCCGCGTTGCCAGGTTGCCCAGTTTTTCGGTCATGAAGTATTGATCGCAGCATCGTCCCCGAAAATGGCGGACATTCAACGTGTATTTGACAGATCGCGTCAAAAGGGGGCACGCCGATGGCGCATTTTCTCACATTGGTTGATCAGAAATTTGCGAAAATGCGCCCGCAGCGTTTAATTGAGATACGACCGCTAAATTGACACGTGACATCGTTCTGCCTTTGCATCAATTTCTCGGCATCGAAATCGATCTGATTTTTTCTAAAAAAAGAAAAAAGCTGGCGCAAGACAAAATCAGGAGTAAACAAACGGAAATTATTTCCGGAATTATTTTGTCTCTTCTTTCCCGAAAACAAAGATGTTCAGAAAATTAATTTTGGCTTACAGCGAAGTTTGGAATTGCCGGCAAAATTCATTGATCCGGCAAATATTCGAACAAATCCCGACAAAATTTCACAGCCTCGACGGGGAAATCGCCAATCGCCGTCTCATCGGACAAAACCACGCCCGAGAAACCCAAATCGACCAAAAATCCCAGATGCGCAATTTCCGCGCGCGTGGCAGATGGATTGTGAGTAAAATGTTCCAGCGCCTGCCCGGCGATGAGGTACGGCTTCCCGCTCATGGCCATGATTTTCGCAAAATGGCGTTCGTAATGGTAAAGGTCAAAAACATTGGTGTTTGCTCCCAGATCGCCGCGGCAGAGCCAGGTCACATTGGCGATTGCAGAAATTTCGACCAGATTTCGTAGCGCCTCCTCGCGTTCAATTTTTGCCGTTAACGGCTTACCACCAGCAACATCGCGGAATAATTGCAATTCTTCCGCATTTTGCAAATAGGAAATCGCGTAGCCTAAAAATTTCAGTGACGAAGTCTGTTCGATGATTGTTCTGTCGCGGCCGGTCACTTCCTGAAACGAAGGCATTTTATTGACAAAAGTCACACCCTTGAATGATTGCAGTACTCCGCCGCGGCGGACAATGGCGGCAATTTCCTGATAATTGGATTTCTCAACCTCCAATTCAATTTTCCCGTCATCGATCACCATGGCGTCGCCGGGTTTGATCTCACGAAACATGGGCAAATGAGGGAAAGGGATGGCATCGTTTTTTTCGTTGTAGTCCGGAACGAACTTGATTTTTTGCCCGGCGTCGATTTTCTGCGGTTTTTGCAACACCCCCAACCGCAGTTTCGTGCCCTGTAAGTCGAGCCACACCGGCATGGAATCGCCGATTCGCTGAAAAATTTCTTCCAGACGCAACAGATATCGAGATAATTTCTCCCAGGAGAGATGCGCGCAATTCAAACGAAATCCGGTGGCGCCTCCTGCGATTAAGTCACTTATTCTATTTTCTGTCGCCGGTCCCAGAGTCGCAATAATCTGATAACTTTTCATTTCTGTTTCCGTTGCTGTTTGTACAATTCTCTGATGCGCAAAAATACTTTTTCGTATTGTCCGTCCTTAAAATCCGGAAAGCTCCACGGAAAGGGGTGATAATGACCTTTCTCGTAACGCAGCGTCGGGTCGGCGTAAATCCCCTTGTCCAGATAAATTTTTTGCCAATTGTATTTCGCCGAGGCGAGGACAATTTTATCGTAATCCAGGTAGCCCGGATCCAGGTTCACTTTTCGTTTTCCTGCTACGGCAATACTATTTTCCAATTCGTTGCAGGTCAGCTTGATTTCTGCTAATTTCGAAGGAGCAATCAGCGGCGCAAATGACCAGAAAATTCGAAAAATAGGCCACCCCATCTCCGGCTTGTAATAGTCGGACACCTCAAAGGGGAATATCCCGCTCTCAAAATCAATATCGCCGAATTTTTCGATCATGAGTTGGCGCGCGTCGTCCAGCAAATTTTCTTTTGTAAACAGCACGCCGCAAATCAATTTGGTCATTGGCGGAGGCAGTGGTTCCATATTTAATAAATTCCTGATTTCTCAATGTAAAAAATTATTTCGCAAAATTCAAACTCAACCACCACTCCAGATGGCTCAGCTCCGAGCCACTATATCTGTTTTCAAACCGCGGCACGGTCAACAGACGTACACTCAAATTTTCGCTGGGTCGGAAAGTAATTCCTGCCATCATCGTTGTTTGAATCTGCGTCCTTTTTTCCTGCGGCTCGCGGTAGCGTTCGGCAAAATTTTCTTTTCTCACTGTACTCGTGTCGGTTGTCGTTACTCGATAATCAAATTTGGCAAGAGTTTCATCGTCAATCGTCCATCTGGACATGGTGCGATTGATGCCGAAAATTAAATCCACGGCGTGCGACACGCGCCAGTTGAAAATAACAGGAATACGCACATCTGTTCGTCTGGCGCGAAAATCCCAATCCAGTTCCTTGACTTCAGTCACTGCGTTGAAAAATTCGCCGTTGGAATAGTCCGGGTTCGTATTGGAATAACTATTGTGAGAAAATCTGTCTGCCCATACGCGCTCGCTCGTTTTCGTGCGACGGTCCTGATTTTCAAGCTGCAATCCAAAATTCAGCGCTTTACTGCCGTCCATTTGCCATTGAAAAAACCAGGAAAATAAATTTCGCACCCGCGTTTTCGTCCCCGAACCTGTCCGCCGATCCTCGAGTGAGTATGAGTAAACATTATCCCAGGTGTTTTGCTCCCAAACAGAATGGTAATTGCTGTAAGAGGAATCGGAAATGTTCGCTTTCAAAGAAACATCGCCGTCCGCTTGTTCATGCAAAAAATAAAACACCGATGTCAACGAAGGCGACAATCGAAAACGGAAGTCAATACCGCCGTAATAAGTTTTTCCGTCATGTGCCCAGGATTTACTGCTTGCACCGGAGCGATTGTAAAGAGACCAATTCTCACCCTGATTGATCTGCCCCCAGGAATAATACGAGGAGTCAGACGTCCCCAGAATCTGCGAGACATCTCCCTGCAAATAGCCGATTTTGCCACCGAGGCGAATATCGTCTTTCAATTTCACAGAAAAAGCGCCGGAAAAATCCCAATGGTCGTAATTTTGCGTGCGCCATTCCCAGTCTTCCCACAGCGATGGCTCGTTGTTGCCTGGCCAGAAATTGTGAGAGCCAATTTTTCCGTCGCGATTAAAAGTCGTGCGATTGACGCGAAAGCCGAGATCTAGCCATTTTGTGAGCCCGACGGCGGAAAAGAGCGACAAAAAATGCCCTGTCTGATTCATCCTGTTTTCGCCGCGGTAACGGTCGATCACAGGCATTGAATTTTCGTCGAGATAACGGTTGCCGGAGTAATCCATGCCAATTGCCGAACGATAGATATCAAAAGGAATCGCGTAATAATCTTCATCCTGAAAAATCATGCGGTAAGTTACGCCAAAAAGCGGCTTGCTGCCCCATATTTTTATCGGACGAAGAAGCAGGGCTCCGGCGAAAAAAGGCAGCGTTTCCCGGCGCGGTTCAGAATAATAGAAAGGAAAGAAATCATTTGCATCAGCGCGCAAGGCAGCATAATCGTAAGCCGGAATAATGCCGTATCGATTATCCTGCAAATTGTGAATCGAGCGAAAATCCGCATAAACGTAAATATCTTGGCCGGAATCCTGCCACGCCCAGCTCGGATTGAGCGAGAGATTCAGCAGCGGATCGGAAAAAAGTCCGGGCGCGACACTGGCGTATGTTGACAGTCCGTAAGGTTTCAACTCCGTGGGGGTAAAAAAGAAATTCTCCTGTTCAAAAGATTTTTCCAGCACCATCTCCCCCCAGTACTGTCCAAACAAATTGCCGGAAACGCCCAGCATCAACTGAAACAAGATCAAGAGAAAAAATATGCGCGGCCTCATCTTTCCACCTTTTTCAATTAACTAAACTTTTGCGAATTTAACTGTTATCCGCCAGAGGTTGAACGAGTTTTGATAAAAATAGTTGAAAGAATAAAAACACAGAAAATATCAGGCGATGTCGGAATTAAAACCAATTTTATTTTTCGGCAAAATGATTTTGGGCAAAATAATTGATCCTGAAAATACTTTTCCCGCACAATTGTCATTTGCAAAATGACAAAACAACTTTAAAATATTGGGCGTTCACAAAAAAAAATTTATGTTCAGAGAGAATCAACGTCTTTTTTTAATTTCATAGTTCCAAAAATTATTTTGTCGGTAATTATTTTGCCATTCACACAAATACGTCCGGATTATTTTATCAAGATATATTTGAATGGAAGCGAGATATTTGAGAACCTTTTGTGGTACGTTTTTCTATCCTTCAGTATTTATGAAAAAAAAATTTTGCAAAAGTTAAGCAATAAAAAAAATTATCGATTAGCCGTTGCAATAAACTTGCCTTGATTGATCACGCCCGGGAAACCAACGAACTGCCAGACGCCTTCCATTTTTTCCTCGTTCCAGTCCGCCCGCAAAAAAACATTATTATCGACCATATTCGGATTCAAATTCAGAGAAAACACATTTTTCTCGATCTGCCCGACAAGCTCGCCGGACCCATTCTGCGGTCCGGCATTCGCATCGTTAGTTATTTTCTCAAAATGCCATTCGCCGCTGACCTTATTTTTAGCGTCCACCTTCAATTTCATCCAGCCCTGGACGACTTTCACTGCTGTGGAATCAAAAGCGCTGTAATTGAACACACGTGATTCATCGCCAGATTGAAATGGGTTAAGTTTACAAAAAACAAAAATCAAGACTGTAATTATGACTCCCAAAATCAGATAGCGTTTTGGTTTCATGGCGCACCTCCTAATTTATTCCGGCTTTCCGATTTTTCCCATGAACAGAATGTCATTGAATTTTTTTTCAGTAATCACGAATAAAAAGGGTCTGTTCACTTCCATACGATAAATTCTCGATGGACGCGCGGCCGAGAGGACCATTGTCACTCCGGTGACCGCGGCCGCTTCTGTGCCTTTTTCGTTAACCTCGATGAAAGTCTTGTGTTTCACATCGCTGATGTTTAGTTTTTCATCTTTCACCATTTTTGAAAAATCGGCCCCGGGCTGAAAAGCATTTCGCATGCCCATTTGAGACAATACGGATTTCAGGGATTTTTTGTATTTTATCTTAAATTTTGGAAAAGAGAGGGCGACAGTTTCTTTGCTTCCGGAAGCGAGCCAGCCCAGAAAAGAAGTGGTATCGACCTGTTCGACCAATGAATCCAGCGAGACATTTTCCTGCGGCAAAATCACAACCATTTCAAATTCTCCGCTACCGTAAGGCAGATGAACTACCTGCACCTTTTCATCCTCGAAATAGACAAATTTTTTCGAAGCTTTCATCATCTGGCAAGTTGTTTTGTTTCCCGACGCCGGATAAAACACCGCTTCTTCGGTCGCTCTCTCATCAAAACGATGCTGCCACATTCCTTTGAAATACACGGCGTTCAGCAAATACATCACATCCGCGGGATTCACGCGGTCGATGATATTGGAAATTTTGCCATTGGTACTTTTTTGCACCCAGCCATTGATTTCATCGACAACGCGACTGTCTTTGAAATCAGCCTCGTTAATTTCAGCATGATAAAATTTTTCCAGAGTCCGTTTAAATTTTGACCTCACGCGAAATTCGTCCCGATACCAAATGGCATTGCCAATTTTGAGTTGAACTTCCCGGTCCAGCTCCGGCAGACTATCCAGCAAAGCACGATAGTAGCGATTGATCTGTTCAGAAGAATACTTCTCCAGAGACAGCGCTTTTTTCATCGTCTGCAAGGTTTCTTTGTCCGCCCCATTCAGCGTCATGGACAAAGCAGCGGAAATGCTGATCGGAGAAATGACGACATTTTCTTCATTGGACATGGCAACCATTTTCCGCAGCAACAGCACCCCAAAAGTGTTTGTAGCGCGAGAAATATTTTTCACCGGAGCAGCCTCCACGTTTTTGTTCGTTTGAGAGCAATTAAAAACGAAAAGCAAAATGATCGTCAACAAAGCAATGGGAATTGTTTTGGTGAAGATGCGCATGGCAACCTCCTTTTGCAGAAAATATGAAAAGAAAAAGCAAGATTAAATTTGCCGAATACCAAAAAAGCTATAATATTAGACGAATTATCAACGATTAAGTTCTATTTTTTCTCCGGCAAATTTACACTAAAAAAAACCCGCCGCTTTGTTTTTCTCGAACAATCAAATAACTCGCGGCGGGGCAATTTTTTTAGGTCTTTCTACAAAATTTAAATCGCCAATAACTCATGTTGCACAAAATCACAGGATCGGCAAATAGCGACTTAATTCATAATTTGTCACTTGCGCGCGATAATTCTCCCATTCGATCTCTTTGTTGGCGATAAATTTTTCAAACAATCTCTCACCCAGTGCTTTTTTCAAAAATTCGCTCTTTTTGGCAATCTGAATGGCTTCGTACAAATCTTTGGGCAAAGTACCGACTCCTAATTCGATCCGCTCTTTTTCTGTCATTTGATAAACATTGCGATCAAGCGGTTCGACGGGTTCATAATTGTTTTTGATGCCTTCCAATCCTGCCGCCAGCATCACAGAAAATGCCAGGTACGGATTACAGGCAGGATCCGGAGAGCGAAATTCCACGCGCGTGCCGCTTTCCTTGCCCGGAGTGTAGCCGGGAACGCGAATGAGGTCTGAGCGATTTTTGTTTCCCCAGGACAAATAGACCGGCGCTTCGTAGCCGGGAACCAATCTCTTGTACGAATTTATCCACTGATTCGTCACGATAGTGAACTCCGGCGCGTGACGCAGCAGTCCCGCGATATATTTTCTCGCATCATCGGAGAGATAATAGGGTTTGTTTGCATCAAAAAAAGCATTTTTCCCGTTTTTGAACAGCGACTGATGCGTGTGCATGCCGCTTCCGTTTTGGCCGAATATCGGCTTCGGCATAAAAGTGGCATAGACTCCGTATTTCAAAGCGACTTCTTTTACAATAAGACGATAAGTCATTGAATAATCAGCCATGTGCAGCGCATCGGAGTACCGCAAATCGATTTCGTGCTGGCTGGGACCAACCTCGTGATGCGAATATTCCACACGAATACCCACCTGTTCCAACATGAGTACGGTCTCTTTTCTCAGATCGCTGGCAACGTCCAATGGCGTCAAATCAAAATAGCCGCCCTGATCGAGTACCTCGGGTTTACCAGTAGCAGATTTGAAATAAAAATATTCCAATTCCGGCCCCACGTACATGTCGTCAAACCCCATTTTTTTCATCCGCTCCAGATTATTTTTCAGCACCCAGCGCGGATCGCATTCGTAAAATTTGCCGTCAGGCGTGTAAATGTCGCAAAACACGGCAGCCATCACAGAATCTTCGGCAGATCTCTGTGGCAAAATTGTGAACGTGTTAATATCAGGCATGGCGATCATATCGCTTTCGTCGATACGAGCGAATCCTTCTATCGAGGAGCCGTCAAATCCACGCCCTTCGTCCAATGCGCTATCCAGTTCATCAATTGTGATAGCAAAACTTTTCAGAAAACCGAGAATGTCCGTGAACCAGAATCTCACGAAGCGGACTTTGTTCGCCTTTGCCACTTCAAGGACTTTCTGCTTCGTCATTTCTTCCATCATGTTTCTCCTTAAATTAAGCGGTTAGTTAGATTGGTATTTTGGCTCTTCTTTTTATCAAATTTATGCCACAATATTTGGCATCTCTTTTTCGTTCAAAGTTTAGGGTTTAAAGTTCCACCCGCATAAATTTCATGTCATCCTTAACTCGAAACTCAAAACTTAAAAAAAAAGCGAAACCATCCCTGATAAAGTCGGAATGGCTTCGCTTCAAAGAACAGGAATATGAAAAAGTTACTTGCTTTTTGTTTTTTCAGATGAACCGTAAAGTACGGAATTGAATAACAACTTAAATGTGCCGAGCGCCTGATCGCGATTTTTCACGGCGAATCCCAATAAAATACAGCGACCATTTTTAACCGGTACATCAGCGACAGCCACATTTCCCTGTAGCATCTTTTCGCCGTAAATGAATCCGCTCAATAGCAATTTCCGGCGCGGATATTTGGCGACGGCAGTGCTCGCCTGCTTGTCCTCAAAAGAGGGATGCAATTTAAAAACCGGACTGCGATTAAAAACCGCCGGCTGAATTTCTTCCATGCCATAAGCAATAGGATTTTTCGTGTCAAATTCCATGCGCAAAATCGAACCGCTACAAACAAACTTGTCGCTTTTGACGTCTTTCAACAGATTTGAAACAGGCAATTGTAAAGATTCGATCAAAAAATCGCACGACGAATTCATTCCAATAATTGTGCCGCCGTTCTCCGCAAAAGTCTTTAAATTTTCCACGCCGTTGTAACCCAGACCTCCGATGTATTCCGGCGGCATCGTGCCTAATTTGTTGCCGTTAATGATGGCGTCTTTCCACTGGCTGGGAATGATAATCACGTCAAAGCGCTGATTCAGATTTCCGGCTTTGATTTCAGCATCGTGAATATTTTGAAAATCAAATTCAAATTGCTCAAAAAGCCAGCGCGTCCAGCCTTCGTCAATATTAGCGACCCAGGATTTGTACAATCCGATGCGCGGCTTTTTGACCTGAAACATGGGCGCTGACGGCTTTTTCTTTAGAATTTTGATTTGCAGTTGCAAATTCTTTGCCAAATCTTTCATCAAATTTTTCACTATTTTGGAAGTCGGCACGATGAACATGCCGGCAGGAAAATCGGCGAATGATTTTGTGTTTCGGTACACTGTGCCGTCTTTTTTCAGAATGCGATTGATCGCCTTGTAGGAAAGATTTTGCCGCGCATCCAGCAAATAGGCATAACCGCCACCACTGGCAATTTTTCCCGGCGTCGCTTCAATCTTTTTAACTTGCTCCATTTCAACATTCAGCGGCGAATTTACTTTAATCGCTTTCACGTTCATCTGCAACGGCAAAGTCCAGCCAGCGATATCGTAGGAACGAAAAGGAGCGCCTTTGAATTTTTGCATGCGAACCAATCCCTGCCACAACTCCGGATATTTCCGCAAATCCGGATATTGCTGCTCTTCCAGCATATTTTTAGCAAAATAACCGAATGCCTGACTCGTGGGAATGATGTATGTTCCCGCCGGATAAGTCACGCCGTCCTGCGTAAAAGAGGTTTTCGCGCGATAAATTTCTATCGCCTGATCCGATAAAATGGAGAGCATTCGCTGCATGGAGCCAGGATCAATCTGTTTCTCCGGAATGATCCAGCCAAACGGCGGCTCTTTTTTAAATTTTTTGATCACATCCCGCGCCATGCGGTAGCGATCCAAAAGCAATTTTTCTTTGTAGCGAGCTGCGGTCGCCAGTACAGCTTTTGAAGCTGTCAGGCAATAGTCCACAGCATCGCTGATTCTCCACCAGCCGCCTTTCCAGGGATTGGGATAAAAAGCGGCGATGGTGAAATCCTGATACGATTCAGGAAAATCGCGCACTGTGTAAAAATGCGGCGTAGCGTAGCGATAGAGCGCGGTTTCCGTCAGAATAGAAATGACATTGTGCGCATCATTCACCTGCGTCACGTAGCCGGGATACCAGGTGTCAAACACAATTCTGGAAATTGCGCCTTCTTTATTTTCTTCATCAAATGCCATACCCATGGCTGAACCGATCAAATTCTGCCAACGCACAAGCAGCGGATGCACGTTGGGATTAGTCGGCTCTGCGTTTGGCGGAATCCAGATTCTCGCCGGAAACGGCGCGGTCTGATGATGATTGTAAACGATCTGGGGGAACCAAATATGATTGATAATTTTATTGAGATTTTGCGTCTCCATCATGTTGAGCATGTAGGAATCGCGATTATTGTCATGCCCCACGTATTTGTGGTAAAGCCAGGGAAGCGAACTCACCTCGTAAGGCGTGCCCAAATTTTGACGGTACCAATCCGCCAAAATATTCATGCCGTCAGGATTGGCAAAAACCAGTACCAGAATTGTGTTGTCCAATACATTTTTCCAATAGGGCGCCTCGGTACTGGTTAAATCGTAAGCCAACTGAAGCAAATGCTGCGCCGGCGCGCATTCTGAAGCGTGCAAGCCACCGTCGATGTACACAATCGCCTTGCCCTCGGCTGCCAGCTTTTCAGCCGCGCTGTCGTTAACTCCTTTGGCAAAAGCTAATCTGCGAGCGATATTTTTATATTTCTCCACATTTTCGATGTTGCTTTCCGAAGAAATAACAGCATAAGTCATGTCCTGACCCAGGGAGGTTTTGCCGACAGTGAACAATTTCATGCGCGGAGAGACGCCTGCCAATTGTTTGAAATATTGCATCGCCTGATGGTAATCAGCGAGATGATAATCGGCCCCGATTTTGAATTCGAGAATCGACTCCGGAGTCGGGATATTTTGAGAAAAAAGAGAAGTCAGACTAAAAAAAAAGATGGCGACAAAGAAGACAAACAGTAACGACTGTTTTCGCAAATTCATAAACTAACTCCATCAATTAAAAAATTGTTCAATTCATCTGCATATCCAGAAAAACGGACCAGGCAGAGGCCGGAAATTTTTCCAGAAAATATGACGGAACCGGCGGCAGGTTGATCACATCGCCGGCGGAAAGTTTGAAATCACGGATTTGATTTGACCGCTGAAAACTAATGATTCCGTTTCTGTGAAGCGAAAAAATATTGTGCTTAAAATTAATGACGCGGTTTTTCGACGCCACGTCCAACAAACTTCCGGTCATGGGAATCGCGTCGGAACGAGATAATTCAAAATAATTTCGCTGCGGGTCGGTTAATTCGTTAATCACCGCGACATCGCCCAAATCCATAGTTCTGGTTCGGAAACCTTTTATCGCGTACATCCCTGGGGGAACATTGGCTAATGCAAAGTATCCATTGTCATCTGTCTCCGCCCAAAAACCGACTCGTTTCTCCTGGCCGCTGTCAATTACTTTGCCAATGATCGCAACTTCGATGTTTTCGCGAACAGTCGTATTGACTTCGTGATAACCATTCACATCGAAAATCACTGATCCAATGATAAGGCATTTATTTTCAACCGGCTCGTCAATTTCAGGAAGCGTGCTGCCGCAAGAAATCCAAAAAGCTGAAAAAATCAAGAACCAGATAAAAAAACGTGTTCTCATTGTTGCCCCTCGTTTTTGTTAAATCTATGATTTTTTCATTAAAAAGCAAGAAAAAAGTTCTAATCGGGGCAAAAAATGGAATTTTTTTTTCGTGAGGACACAAAAAAAGTGACCAGACATCTGAGATTATGCTGGGGGGAGACATAATCCCGTTAATATCTGGTCACTTTGCAAAATATCTATCTCGGAAGGACATCTAAAATATACTACAATATGGAAAATTTGATGTGACGCAGCGCACTTTTTGACAAAAAATTATTTTTTTGCGCCGGACGAATTATTCTTTTGAGTGTCCACGCCAATGCAATAATAATCAAAGCCCAACTCTTTCATCTCTTGAATGTCATAAATATTTCGTCCGTCAAAAATGGCTTTATTCTTCAAGAGTTGATACATCAGTTTGAAATTCGGGTAGCGGAATTCGTGCCATTCGGTCGCTATCACGAGACAATCAGCGCCTTCCAGCGCCTTATAGGCATCGTCCACCAGTGTAATTTTATCGCCCAATCGGCGTTCGGCTTCGCTCATGGCCTGGGGGTCATAGGCCTTGATTTTGCCGCCGGCCTGCAAAAATTTGTCGATGATCGCCAACGAAGGCGCTTCCCGCATATCGTCGGTCTCCGGCTTGAAGGACAAACCCCACAGCGCAATCGTTTTTCCTTTCACATCGCCGTTAAAATAGCGATGCACTTTTCTGAAAAGTGTCGCCTTCTGGTCTTCGTTCACAGCCTCGACCGCCTGCAAAACACGGAGTTTATAATTGTGCTCAATCGCCGTTTTGATCAACGCTTTCACATCTTTCGGAAAACACGAGCCTCCGTAACCAGCGCCGGGATAGATAAATTTATTTCCGATGCGAGAATCGCTGCCAATTCCTTTGCGCACCAGATTGACGTCAGCGCCAACGATTTCACACAAATTGGCAATATCGTTCATGAAACTGATTTTCGTCGCCAGCATGGCGTTTGCCGCATATTTGGTCATTTCAGCGGATTTGATGTCCATAAAAACAATCGGATGGCCATTCAATAGAAACGGTTTGTACAAACGTTTCATGACTTCTTCCACTCGCGGCGAATCCAACCCGATAATAATGCGGTCCGGCTTCAGGAAATCGGAAACAGCAGCGCCCTCTTTCAAAAATTCCGGGTTCGACGCCACATCAAAAGACAAATCGGATTTGCGCTTGTCCAGTTCCTCCTGGACTGCGGCGCGCACTTTCTCTGCGGTCCCCACCGGAACTGTGCTTTTCGTTACGACAACGATGTAGTCTTTCATATATTTCCCAATATCGCGAGCGACATTTAAAACGTGCTTCAGGTCTGCGCTGCCGTCTTCGTCCGGAGGCGTGCCTACCGCGATGAAAGCGACTTCTGCAGCGTCCAGACTTTCCCGAATTTTTGTCGTGAATTTCAATCGTCCCTTTTCCACATTACGTTCCAAAATTTCTTCCAAGCCCGGCTCGTAAATAGGAATCTCTCCCTGATTCAATTTTTCAATTTTCATAACATCAACGTCCACGCATGTCACATCAATGCCCGTCTCAGCAAAACAAGTTCCCGTGACCAATCCCACATAACCGGTGCCAACGATGGTAATTTTCATAGATTCCTCCTACCTTACTTTTGGATTAGTTCTAATTATAATTTCCATATTCTGATTCACTGCTTTGCAGATCGCCACCAATATTCAAGCAAAGATCCAATTCGTCCATTTTATCCCGTCTTTTTTTCAATTCAAATATACATAGAACGAATTAAAAGGTTCCGAATAATCTTAAATGAATTGTTTCAGGTACTATTTACAACTCCGCATCTGAAATTGCGGAAAATGAATATTTCTGCTACGGCATAAATTTACAAAGTTTCAATTAGTTGAAATTAAAATATAATGTTCAATCTCAAAACACCGTTCAAGAATGATATGCATCATCCTTTGCTTGCTCATTGAATACGATAATTAACTATTTTCAATGTTGATGTAATTCCTTAATTTTAATTGAGTTAAACAATAACCGCAAAAATCAAACTAACAGACAAAACTGATAGCGTCCGCGATTTCACCATTGACCGCTGAATCTACAAATATTGTTCCTAAATTGTCGCATTGATTTTTTAATTTAAGATACCGGTATTCCTTAAATTTGAAGTCACAAAGAGGCAATATGAAAGAAATCAATTTTTGGAGATGATCATTTGGTCTTAAATTTGTCAACAAAATTGTTCCGGGAATTGAACGGCCTCAAAAAAATATCAAAGAAATTATTCATGTATGAATGAACCGATTGTGGTGAACCAATAAAACAGATCACACAAATAATAATATTGTTTTAGGAAAATTAAAAACGCAATCAAAAAAAACATGACTCAAATCAAACGGTCATTCAATTCTGCATGACATCGACAGCCGAATCATATTTTCCAAGGGATGAATGATATATGCGCCGTCAAATCGAAAATAAAATCTCTTTTTGAGGTAATGACTAACGCCAAATCCAAAGGTGCAAAAAAGCGGCCGATCATCAGAAAATGATGCTCCGACACCTGAACGGAGAAAAATTTTATTTAAGAAGACGCGTTCAGCTCCGAGATAGATTTTGTCTTCGAGTTCCCGGTAAAGAGACTTTTGGAAGTCCAATTCAAAATTCATGGAATGGGAATTTTTATCAGCGACACCGAAAATTAACCGCCGTGGCAGGCCTTCTTCGTATTTGCTGCTTGATGAACTATTCCATTCAATTTTATTTAACAGATTTTGAACATGAGCAGCAAAAACTATATTTTGAGAAAAATAATATTGTAAGCCAATTCCAATGCCGAAGCCAAAAGCATCCCCACTGACAGCGCCATTAGCGGGTTCGTTTTTGCCAAAAGAAGCAGAGTGTAATGTGAGAGTGATTCCTACATTTAGTCGGCGATGTCTAAAAGAAAACCTCCCTCCATAGCCAGAAATAAAAGAAATCTCCTTTAATAATTGATCCCCTGAAATAATAACACCAGCACCGATAGCATGGTTAGTTGCCGGTGAAAATGCCAGCGCGGCGAAACTGTAAGGAATGATGTTGAACAATTTAGTATATGAAAAAGTACCCTCAAAAGCAGTAATTTCTGCTATTCCCGCCGGATTCCAGAGAAGAGCACTGGCATCAGAGACCAGCGCTGAATAAGCCTTGCCCATGCCCAGGGGACGAGCGCCAAAACCAATATCTACAAAGGATGAACTAAAATTCGCCAATTCCTGCCCATTGACTTTGGCAGAAGTAATTGTCATTACCGCCAAAATAAAAATTTTAGCAAAAAAGTTCTTTTGTTTCATTTGATTAATACGACCTGTTTTAAATAATTTTTCGTTTCTTTCTGATCTTTCATTTGAATTTGAATAAGATAGCGCCCGTTTCTCGCCATGCGCCCCTGATTCGTTTTTCCGTCCCAATGAAAGGAATAAATTTTTCCTTTGTCCAAAGGCCTTTGTGTAACCAGAGCACTGACCAATTCTCCGTAAAGTGAATAAATTTTAATTGTTACAAATGGCTGCCTAATGTTCTCAGACGACACGGAAAAACTAATGGCAACTCCGGGCTGACCGTCGCCATCAGTGTCAATTTGCGGCGAAAATGGATTCGGAGTTAGTTTAATATCATGGGCACCCAAAGGCTGAGATGGAAAGAGCAGAGCAAAAAGAGCAAAACTTTCTATTTCTGCTTCGATCCTGTCCGAGTCTATTAAATGGCTACCCAATAAAATATGCCATTCGGCGCGAGACGGATCCCAAGAACCGATTTTCAACTGTCGATTTTGATAATCTGCCGGAACCGGTAATATCAGAAGCGCCGGCTTCAATAATTCAATTTCCGCAGGCTTAAAATCATAGCCCTTGCCAATGAGTATATGGGAACGCGTGGCGCCTTTTATTGATTGCAGAGGTGAAATGTCAAATTTTAATTGAAAAGAAGAAGGCGCTGCGCCTTCCGGAAAAATTAGTTCCATTCCTTCATCGTCATGCAATTGATAGGCTTGATTGGGATTTATATCAGCATAAATAAAAAGATTCACCGTATCACTAATCGCGAAATTAGGCTCGATTAAGATCAAAGACGCTGGCCCCAAATATGAACTGTCAGGATAGACTATGCCGTCAGTGACAGCCCCTGCCAATTCCGGAAATAATTGCCACTGCAGGGCTTCAAGCTGATCAATTGTTTCGCCGCTGTCAGATAAGGCAATAAATGAAAATTGCGTCGGATGACCATTGGGAATGGAAAATGACTCTCCTGTTATTTGGATTGATTCCAATTGAAAAGGTTTTAACTGAAACTTAATGTTTTTCTCTTCGTCCGGTGCCAAATTGACATTAATCTGTCTGGGTGTTGTCAGAAAACCTGATTTTTGTGCGACCACTAAGTAGGAATCTGCTTTCAAGCTATCCACTCGAAAATGACCATTGATGTCTGTTCTGGTTGTCCTGAATAGTTGTCCGCTACTTTGGTAGTAAATACTTATTGTCACATCGGAAATTGGCTCATTTTGAGGATTTTCCGTCAGGCCTGAAATTGTTCCATACTTCCAGTCCAACACAATCGTCATTGTTGTGTCTCTGTCTCCGATGAAAATATTCTCCATCGTTTTATTGTCAAATCCATATTTAGTTATCGTCAATTGATACGGAAAACGGCGGTCTAAATATTTGATTTGAAATTCTCCATTTTGGTCACTATTGACCGATACTATAAATCCGCGATGATTATTTACTGACAAAACAGCCTGTTCGATGGGTTCTTGATTAATATCTTTTACAAATCCTGAAATCTCCCCATCTTGAGCCATTAAAAACAGCTCTATCTCCTGATAGCTCGGATAAATCCCATTCAGGGTATCAGAAGGAGAGAAATCAGCTTTTATGGCGGCAACCCGATATTGTTTTTCAAACGCCAGATCAGAAAGCTCAAAATAGCCGGATGAATCTGACTGCGATTCTGAAACAATTTGATTTTCCAGGTCCAATGCATAGACTTGTGCGCCGCTTATCGTTTCATCGGGGAATCGTTTGTTTTTCGTATAACCGACAATTTTATTTGCCGGCTCAACAACAGTCACAGAGCCATTGGCAGCTCTGGCGACAGGTACGTTGTTATTGATGCGGAAGTCATTTATTTTCAAATCAGATTTCGAACCCGTGGCTGCATCTTCTTTCACATAAAAATTGAATTTTAGCAGAATCCCGGCTCCTGTGACTGGCTCTGCCCCTGAATGAGATATTTGCAGACTGTCTCCGCTGCCGGAATATGTTATCGGCGACCAATTCTTTGTCAGCGTGTTTTTTGTTTCAATTTTATCCAGGCCCAAAATATTTTCGTCAAAGCTGAATACAAAAGAATAAGAAGTGATCTCAATTGGCGTCGGGTCAGAAATTTTGAGAGCGACTTCGAACTGAGACGTTGGCAGAACTGAAGTGTCCGGCAAAGATACTTCAATATCAGCGGAATCTTGTTTAGCAAAATAAACCTTGCCATTTTTTGTCTCTACCGATGCCGCGCTGCTCTGGAAGTTTGCCTGCGTGATGTTTAGTTCTGTACTGTCCCCAACAATGGCGGCTGACGCCAGGTTAAATTTTAGCCAAAAAAGAACGCCGCTTCCTTGCAGGTCACTCAAGCCGGAATTAGAATAGACAATTTTTTGATCATTGCTTGAAAAAGTACCATTGCTCCACTCCGACGTCAAACTGCTATCAATGGAAATCCCCAGAGGCATCAGATTTTGAACATCATAGCGAATTTCCAGAGAATACTGTCTGATTTCAAGATCTGTCACATCAGAAACAAAAACAGGAAGCTCAAAATCTGAACCAATGGCTATTGAAGTATCAGGAATAGACACAAAAAGAATTTGTTCAGCCGTGTGAAGGGTCAGAATCTCGCTGGTTGTTGGGCCATTATTCAGAGAATCGAATGCCTGTACCTGATAATAATAGGTTTGATTTGGGATTAAGTTTTCAATTGTAATAAAATGCAGCGTATCGGTTTCAGAAATCGTCAGAATTGTCCCCATTGTAGAATCTTGACCGTAATTTAAAGTCAGTGTTGTCGGTTCGTCAGTCTGCACTTTGATTACAACAGATTTTGGATGAATTTCTGTCACAGTCGGAGAGTCGATAAACTTCGGAGGTGAAAAATCGAGACAGCGAATTGATCCGTTTCGGACTGAAGCAGGTGGCACGCCATCGTTGAAAACAAAAGATGCAAAACGAAGCGGAAGCCGCTGTTCATGGTGAGCCTGCTGTTTAATTACAAATTGAAGTTTTAAAAGAATCCCAGTTTGCAAAATAGCCTGTCCTGCCGAATGAGAAATTATCAGAGAATCCCTCTTCACAATTTTTGTCGGATTTTGCCAGGATTCAGTTAATGAGCCGGTTTGATTGGTGTTCAGAAATTCTAAAAAGTTTGAATTATAAACTAATTTGAATTCATAATTATTAATGGGAATTGTTGGCGACGTGGTTAATAAAATTGGATACAAAACTGTGTCACCAATGGCAAAAGCTGTATCCGGCAATACGACTTCAACCTCATTGCCGCTGGTAGTTGAAAATTCTAACAAATTACCCCACACAGGCCCGTTTCCGCTGGTATCTGTGATCCCAACTTTTAGCTGGTAAGTTGTAATGGGCGATAACCCTGTCAGCGTATAGTTTGTCTCCGTTGCAGGAGTTAAAATTTTTATTGTATCCGGACTAAAACCGACCTTATTATAAACAATAACTCCCGTGGTTAACTCATCAGTTTGCCAGTTGATATGCGCTGACATGGCATGAATTTGACTGATAATAGGCTCAGTCACAAAAACAGGAAGGGTTCTGTCAATTAACCGAAAAATACCGTTAGTAATTGAAATATTAGACGAATCGCCATTGACAAATAAGTGCCTCATTTCAATTGCACTTGTGGAACCGAAAGGAGCAGATTTGCTGAGAAATTGAAATTTGAGCAACTCACCATCATGCATAACTGGTTGAAATCCCTGAAGATGAAAATGAATTTTCCCATTATTTATTACCTGAAATTCTTTGCTCCAAGCAGACGCTTCCGCTGAAGTAATCACAGCGTCTTTAAATTCCAACACCTCCCCACTAAAAATCAAATCAAAATCCAATGAAAAAATCGGACGGGCGCTGCTACCGGCTTGGCTCAGCGCAATCAAAATATCCTGATTGCGGTCTGCTTCTGCTCTTCCTACTGAAAAGGAAAGTTGGTTTATCGATGAAGTCGTAAATTGATAAATTTGATCAGACATCCAACCGTTACCGGATGAATCAGTTGAAGCAATGCGGTAGCTATAAGTCGTATGCGGCGCAAGGCCATCCAATAGAACCGCATGATATTTTTGTACGGTCTCGTTTAAAATAATATTTTCATCCGCGGACTGAATTCCCCAAAGAACGCGGGAATTGGCAGGCTCATCTGTTTGCCAGGCAATAATGGTAGAATTAGGCTGGATGTCCATCACCACGGGACCGACGAGCAATCTTGGCGGAATATTATCTTTTACTTTTATTGTTCCGAAATTTAGCGAAGATAAAGGCGTACCTTCATTGAAAACAAAACTGTTAAAGCGAATAATTGCAATATCATTTGGCCTGGCAGAGTTGGAAACCTGAAATTTTAATTTGACAAGATCTCCTTCGTTCTGCAAAGCCTGAATACCTCCCATGGCGACGATGAGCTCTCCCTGGAATATTGTGTAAACCGGATTCCCCCAAGAAGAAGTCAGACAACCAGCGCTGCTCGCCGATATTGCGGATAATTTTGTCTCATCGTAATCAATATCGATGTCGCACGAATAGACTTCCAGTCCGGTAAGATTTGTTGTATGAATCGGAATCTCAATTACAGCACCGGCATTTGCGGAACGAATCGGAATCGATACAGCGACACTGTTTCCAGAAAGAGTTGAAAAAGTGCTGTCCGCTGAAAACAGAGAAATATTGTCTGCCAGGTCTCGGTTTCGTACATGATAATGATATTGGAAATTTGGTTGCAGATTCGTTAAAATAATTTGATGGAGAGTATCCAACTCACTGGAAATTTTAGTGTTACCGTAAGTTCCCGTAGCTCCGTATTCAATTTCAGCATAAGATAATTCATCGGTGCGCCAGTAAATGCGCGCTGAACTATTGGTTATTTTATCGACATAAGGTCCCCACGTGATCTGCGGCGGCAATATGTCCGCTGCGCCTATGATATTTATGGTAGAATTGTAAGCATTTACTGCGGGCCACCCCTGATCATAACGAAAATTGAGTAATGCAATTTCCGCTGTTTGGTTGGTTTGATTCGAATCTTTTATTTTAAATTCCAGCAGGATCAATTCTCCTGCTCCAGAAATGGCATAAGAGCCATTAGCATTAATAGAAATGTAACCAGCGGTAGAATCTACCTGAATCGGATTCCAGGTCGAAATTAGCGTGTTTTCCTGTTTAATGTCCATTAATTTCATTTTTTTCGAGTCATACCCTATGAGCGCGCTCCAGGTTTTGACCGAATAATCGGCGATATTTGAGGTTAGCAAAGGAATCCACATCGTCGTTCCGGCATGAACAGTTGTATCAGGAAATCCGACTGAGACATCAGATGCTGAGGTCACAAATATCGCATCATCGCTCCAATTGGGCCCATTGCCGCTGCTATCTTTGCCACCCACCCTGAAATGATAAGTTACTCCCGGATTCAAATGATACAAAGTAATTTCATGATTCGTGACAAATGTCTGTTTTTGCTGTGAATAGGAATAAGATCCCGACAGGCCATACTGAATGAGACTGGTTGCAGGTTCGTTTGTCTGCCAACGAATTGTAGCGGAATTACTGCTAATGTCATTTATTTCTGGGCCGCTTACAATCTGTGGCGGGAGACGATCTTCAACAGTAAGCGAGCCGTCATTGGTAACTAATCTGATTTGACCGTCGTTCAAAGCGACGTTGTTGAAACGAATTTCTGATGGCTGGCTTAAAACTGCGGTAACCGGAATTTTTCCGCTGATAAAAAACAGCGTACCTCCCCCTTGCAAAGATGTAGTGTATTCGGCCGACAAAATCAACTTATTTGTTTGTATTGTAATCTGCGGCAAAGGCCTGTTTGCTAATACGGTGTTCGAAATATTAATGCCGAAAACCTGCAATTGATTTTGATCAAAAAGGATCTCCATTTTTATTTTCTGAACATTCAAGTCGGTGAAATCAGGGATGAAAACCGGAATCATCACATCAGTGCCAGGATCGGCAGTCACATCAGGAAGAGTCAGCGAAACTTCTCTGGATGTAAATGTATATCCGGAAAAAACAGACGGCCCATTATTCAGGGAATCTGTCAATTGAATCTGGTAATAATATTTTGTTGTTTCCCGCAAATCCGTTAAATTTAATATGTGCGAAGACGTGAAATTTGTATCTGAGACACCCTGTCCATAAAAAATATTTTCTCCATAAAGCACGACAGCGGAAGAAGGCTCATCCGTTTCAAAGTGGATTTTGACATTAAAATAATTTTTTTCGATAATCGTCGGGCCGCTTACGATCGTAGGCGGGTTAAGATCACCGGAGACAGTGAACCTTCCGTTTTGCGTAATTGCCTGCGGCTGGCCGTCATTAAATTTAAAATTTAAAAACAAGAGTTCTGTGCTGTCACCAAAAGAAGCAGTCTCTGAAACATGGAATTTAATACGAACCAATTTCCCCCCTCCTGATAAGGGGTCGATACCTGCCAATGATACGATTACGTTTCCTGATGAAATATTGATGGTCGGATTTCCCCACGGCGCAGATATTGCGCCAGCACTACTTACTTCCAAGGCTTGCAACAAGTTGCCGTCGAATGCCAAAGCAAAGTCAACCGAGAAAACCTCTAGGCCCGTCAGATCGCTCACCTGAATATCCAGATTCACATCTTTGCCCGCCGGCGCGCTGATATCGGGAATCGTCACAGTCGACGTTTGACCCAGTAGATTATTCGAAAATAAAAGCAATCCTAAAAATAGAATGGTAATTTTTAATTTTTTCATAATGATGAGGCTAATTTCCTTCGAATCCGTAATACCCGTTAGAATGAATTTGCTTAATTTTATTTGAAAATTTCATTTGCAACGGAGGTGAAACATCTTTTTCTCTTCCAATCAATTTTAGACATCAACAATTAACGAAATGGCAAAACCTGTAATGACAAATGCATCGGGATGGTCAACCGCTGAGATTGTACTCATTAAGCGCTAAATTTTCCAATTTAAATTTATCGCATGATATTTTATTCACACTATCGTACAAGTACCATTTTTTTTAACTCATGATATTGAGCATACTTGACAAGGACAAAATACAATCCGCTGCACAAATTATAGTTATGTGCTGGATTTTCAGGCCATTGGAATCGATAAAACCCGGGTTGAAGTTCGCGATCAACTATTGTCCCAACCTTTTGACCGAGCAAATTATATATTTCCACTCGCAACTTTGATGACCTTTCATGAGAAAGTTTAGGTAACCAAATTTCAAAAACGGTTGTGCTATTAAAAGGATTGGGATAATTTTGTGATACATAAAACCGGTCGGGAATATTTGTTTTTCTCTCAATGGATATGGGAAATGCGCCTTCGTCAAATTCAAGCTGTAAGTCAAATAATTCATCTGGATTTTTAATCTTTTCAGAAGCTTTAGAATGGAAATCGACACTAAACAATGTATCAGCACCAGAAAAACTGATTTTTTCTGGTGCAGCGAACGCAAAAAACAATCTCCCGTTTTGATGATTCCATTCGTAATGCATTTGCCGGAGCGCTTTAGCCGGATGCATGTCAATTGGTTCGTACAGACTGGCAGGATATGTCAAGATTGCATCCAATGAATAAAACTGTGGCGATTCAGAAATGAAAACTATAAGACGTCTTGTATCACTATTCAGTTTTTTCAACTCATATCGTACAAAAGCTTTTTCCCGACCAGCGGATTTTTCTTTTGTGATCTTCATTGAATCCTGAACCGGGAATCTGTTAATCAAACCAACAGTATAGCGGAAAATGAGTGACGCGTCAAAAGAACTAATCTTTTTGTTCCCGCTTACATCGGCTGCGAGAGAGTCCCTGGGAAAGGTCGTAAAATAGGGTGTAATATTCTTTCTAGCTGAAATGCGCAAAACCAATGATCCGTCAAAAGAACTGACTTCCTGATTATTGCTCAGATCACCAAACAATGACGCGACAAAATTTTGCTCCGTCGTTTTCGATTCTGTAAGCGGGGCGTAGCGGCGATACGGTGGTATGAAAAAATAAGAGTCCCTAGCAGGTTTTAGAGAATAGTCGAATTGAGTTTCAAGCTGCTGAATCATGTAACTGCCGTTCAAATTGGTCTGCGTTTCTTTGCTTTGTTTTCCGAAAAGTTTTACCAATACGCCGGGCAGAGGGAAACGATTATCCACTGAAACATTACCTGATATTTCGGCAATTTCTTCAGGTTTGAACGGCAACTCTATATTTCTGATTAAAACCTGAGCATTTTGCAATGAAAGCTGCTGTTGTACGACGGCGTATCCCAATTTGTCTGCTTGTAGTTGGTAACTTCCGTCCGGCAAATTCAGGCGATACTCTCCGGCATAATCAGAATAATCTTTCAGCGTATCGCTTCCCTGAAAGGCAAGTACAGTCGCTCGGTTTATTGGTGTTCCGTTCGGATCAGTTATTTTCCCGGTGACAGTACCATATTTGTTCAGAACAAAGTTCAATGTTGTTGTCTGGCTTTGACTGATTGTTGCATTAATGGATTGATTTTCATAACCCTCTTTATAAACTGAAAATGCCAAATCGCCGGGGCTCAACTGTAAAGTATAATTTCCATTGTAATCAGAAATAGCTTGCTGACTGCGCTGTTGACAAATTATGAGCGCCTGACTTATTTTGTTGTTCTGCGAATCGATGATCTGCCCTTTGACGATTCCGTAATTTGCAGCAAGAATGATTTCAATTCCCTGAAGCACTTGATTTGCTTGCACAGCAATATCCGGATAACTGCCGGTCAGATAGCCTTCTTTGGCAGCCACTAATTTCCAGAGACCTGGTGCAACGGAAAATGAAAAATCGCCGCTGAGGTCAGAGTAGGCTTTTAGCGAATCATTTCCCTGAATTGCCATGACCCGTGCAAAAGGGATGGGGCGATTGCCACTACTAATTCTGCCCTTAATAGTCGCTGCTCCGGGCAATAATTCTATATTATAATTCGTCAAAGATTGCCCCGGACTTAATGTAATCTGAGGAAAATTATCTTGATAATAACCAGTTTTTTTTACAAAAAGCTGATGTGTACCAGGAGCTAGTTTTAAATCATAATATCCGTCAATCCTTGACGTGTCGTAGGCAATTCCGTTGGTGACAATTGCGTTAAACAACGGCAAACCATGAGAAAGAATCTTTCCGGTTACTTCGGATAAAGCAGGAGACATTTTTATGACTAAATCACTAATATTTTGGTCAGGCTCAAGTGATAAATGTTGCGGCAAAGGATCAATATACCCCTCATGATGAAAATATAATTGATACAAGTCAGCCATCAAATCAATTGAAAAATGACCTTTATCATTGCTCTGCGTTTTAAAAGTATTGCCTTGAGAAGAAATTGCTGTAATTTCAACATCGGCGATTCCTTTATCCCCGTCAGTAATTAGCCCGCTGAGCGATGCTGCGTTTGAATGAATTATTAAATCAGGCGATAAGGTGATGGTCTGATTTTCATTAACCGAAATAATTCGCGGATTTTCCTGACTGTAGCCAGGCTTTTGGGCAACAACATCCCATGAGCCGCTACCAATTGCCAATTGAAAAGCGCCATTCATGTCTGTAAGAGTTGATAGCTGAATTTTATCCCTATTAGCTTCGACCTTCACTCCAAAGATTGGGACTCCGTTTTGATTGGTAACTTTTCCGAGAATTCGGCTCGTGTTTTCCTTTAATCTCAATGGCGCTGCTAAAGATATTTCCGATTGCGATGTGAGATCAATTTGTACAGTATCGGCGGGCAAATACCCTGATTTTGCAGCAAAAAGGCCATAAATTGAACCAGATAACGGAAATTGAAATCGTCCTGGGACATCACTCACCATCGTTGTTTTATGACGCGAATTCAGCAAATCGATTGCAACTATGCGGGCATGCGAAACAGGCTCATTGTTTTGATCCACGACAGAGCCAGTAACAGTACGTGTGAGCAGTCTTAAATAAATTCTTGCTTCAGAAGATTGGTTTACTTCAACCTCGGCAGTCAGTACCGTATCCCGAAAACCAAATTTGGAAAAGGAAAGCTGATAGCTCCCGGGCTGTAATTCCAGTTCCAGGGTTCCTGAATCGGTAGTTGAAAAATCTACAGTTTCGCCATTGCCCTGAATTGGAATCACCTTTACGGCAACTCGGGACAAGTTATTTCCAAACTCTGTTAAAGTGAGAACATTTAATTTTCCGGAAGGAACCGAGTAAGTAAAATTCCGACGTTCACTCACAACGCCCTTGCCCGCTTCATTCAGAGCAATTACATGCCACTCAAAGTATCCATTTCTCAGCACAGTGCGAGCAGGAAAAAATAATCTATTTGCTGAAGTGATCACTTGCCAGACAAGCAAAGTCGATGTTGATCCCCTTTCCTCAATTTGTTCAAAAAGTTCAAATTGATAAGATTGGGCATTAGCCACTGGCTGCCAGGAAAACTCAATTTCTTCGTTTGAAAGCGTAGCGCCCTGGGGGGGAGAGATTAACGCCGGAGGCGTCAAATTTACGGAAATATTTACGGTAAAACCCTGCACACCGGATTGAATAATTGAACTTAAATTCGGTGTGCCGCCATAATTATTCAAAATAATCCAGTTATAGGTTTTAGAATTAAGCAAGGGCGGAACGATACCATTGCTCTGATCGAAATAGCCGGACGGGTCGGGTTCGCCATAAGTTATTTCCG
>JAADFU010000162.1 GCA_013152715.1 Calditrichota bacterium | reverse complement strand
GTTGCTTTTTTTCTTCGTTTGTTCTCACCCATAAATTTCCCGAGTCGTCAACGATCATAGCTTCGGCAACAGTTTTAATTTCAGGCAATTCCACATCTTTAGCCATTTTTGCGAAGACTTTATTGGGATTGTTATCAAATGCTTTGCGATATTCTTCGACATCTTTTTTGGTTACCGGCAGAGGATGATATGGGCGATCGATTTTTCGAATCAGTTTGCCGGCGGCGTCATAAACTTCAATCAAATAATTTGCAGTGTAACAATGATAGAGCAGTTGCCGTTGTTGGTCTCCGGCGAATATGGAGTAGGGCGCGTAAGGCAAGGAAATAGCAAAAGCCATTTTTCCCTGACGCAAAATTTTTGTTCCGGGCGGTGTGAATTCGCCAAAGTTAACCAGTTCGTTTCCCTCAAAATCGAATGTTTTCATAAATAATTTTCTGCCTCCTTTGTCAAAAGCGCTTTCCTGAATGGTGTAGCTGCTATCTGTGGTTAAAGTGACAAAATACAGATAATCCTTCCAGACATGGCTCGTCAAAAATTCGCCGTCTTTACCGAAAATAGACGTCCGCCGATTTTGATAATCGTAAGCAAGTAGCCTGCCGTCCGGAAGCAGTGCGATTCCACCGATTCCGCCAAATTCTCCAGGCCCCTGACCCTTTTTGCCGATCTCGCGAATCAATATCCCATTCTCATCAAATAATTTAATTTTGGCGTCCGATATGTCAGTCACGTAAATATTTCCTTCATCATCCGCAGCTATGGATCCTGGCTGATACAAAACAATTTTCCCACTCTCATCTTCTCCGCCAATGGAAAGCTCTTCCTCAAATATCACCTTTTTATTTGGATAAAGCGGCGTAACCGGATTGTGGACAAATTGCACCCCATCAACCATCTCCACTTTCGCCTGTTCGGATTTTTTGGAGCAAGACACAATCAAAAAAAGCATTAGAATAGCTGAAATCAAGATTTGTTTTTTATTCATGGGGATCTCCTTTTTTGTTAAAAGTCAGTTGTGAGTGGTGAGTGGTTAGTAAAATTAGCAGATAAGCCGCAAGCTATTCACTACTCACCACTTACCATTCACTACTTGCTATTCACCAGCCATTGCTTTCCAGTGATTTTTTCTTTCTAATAATGAATAAAAAACCGGCACCGCCACCAGGCTCACTACAGTTGAAATTGTCAATCCCACAATCACCGTGAGCGCCAGCGGCCTTTGCAATTCTGCGCCTTCTCCGAAACCGATTGCCATGGGTAAGAGTCCCAAAATTGTCGTCACGGAAGTCATTACTATCGGACGAAAACGCTTCTTGCTAGCGTCCGAAATTGCCTCGTGCATGGGCATTCCTTCGCGGCGGCGCTGGTTGATGAAATCCACCTTGACAATGGAATCGTTCACGGCAATTCCGGCGAGCACAATCAGGCCGATAAAAGAAATCACATTCAACCCGATGCCGGATACCCAGAGAAGAATCAGCACCAGGGACACGGTCAGGGGCACGTCCAGTAAAATAATGAACGGATGGCGCAGCGACTCGAACTGTGCCGCTAAAATCATGTAAATCAGCAGCACCGCCAATGCCATGGCAAAAATCAAACTGTGAAAAGACCGATACACCTCTTCCTGTTCGCCGCCGATGAGAATCTGATAATTTTGCGACGCATGAACCCGCTTCAGCCTGTCTCTGATTTCCCCAATGGCGCTGTTCAAACCTCTGCCCTGCAGATCAGCCAAAACTGAAATCTGACGCGTTTGATCTTCGTGGCGGATTTCGCTGGGACCAGTGGCTGTGGTCAATTTGATTAAATCGCGCACCGGAATTTGTCGCTTTTCCCGGCGAATAGTTAAATTTAATAAATCTTCTAAATCGTCCCGCTGTTTGAAAACAGGTCTGACGATAATGGGAATTTTTCGATCAAATTCCACAAATTGCGTTGCCTGCTCGCCGGAAAGATAACCGCGAATCGCTGACGCCACATCAACTGCGGAAAGACCGAATCGCGCCGCACGCTGCCGGTCAATTTCAATGCGGTACTCGGGCTGACCTTCAATGTAATCGGAATGCACATCTTTCAACCCGGAAATATCAGAAATCATTCGCAAAACCGAATCGGCAATGCTGCGGCAGACCGTCAGTTCGCTGCCGCGAATTTTAATCACAATGGGCGGCGTGGTCGTGCCCAAAATCTGTTGCAGCGCCTGTTCCCCGCGATCAAAGACCATTTTCGCCATCGTCATAGGGGAAAATTCATTTCTCATGCGGGCGATCATTTCCGCAGTGCTAATTTCCCGCTCCCGGGACAGACGAACTTTGAGCGTCGCCCGATTCAAAGCGGCCTCCTCGGTCAACATGGCTGACTGGTCCTGACTCAAACCAATCGTGGAAAAAACTGCTTTCACTTCTTTTTGCTTCAAAAGCCAGCGCTCCGCTTTTGCCGCTTCCCGTTCCGTCGCTTCGATGGTGCTGCCCACCGGTAGTTCCATCTTAACGGTAAACTCTCCTTCGTCGACCCGCGGCATGAGTTTGCGATTCAAATGAAAAACGGAAACAACGCCTAAAAGCAAAATACAAACCACGATTGCGATAAAAAGTCTCCGCTTTTCCAGACTGCGCAAGAGAAATTTATGATAGACGGAAAAAAGTCTTTGCAAAAATTTGTCAAACCAATGAAACAGCGGCATCAAAGCGCTGCCGGTGCGGTCTGCCAAAGCTCGCCAGATTCTCCGACCGGCGATGATGATAGTTTTTCTAAAATGAAACCAGAGCAGGCGAATTTGAAAGATCAACGAGAGCAGCGGATTGACCAGCCAGCGCCAGGGCTTTTTTCTGACTTTTCCAAACGGAACCGGCACTTGAAATGACACATCTTCCTTCATTCGAAAATAGAAGCGGCAGCTCAGCATGGGCAGCAGTGTAAGCGCGACCACCAGCGACGCCACCAGAGAAAATGCCACGGTCACCGCCTGATCCCGAAAAAGCTGGCCGGCAACGCCGTAAATGTAAACCACCGGCAGAAAAATAGCAATGGTCGTCAGTGTGGAAGTAGTGATGGGCATGGCAACCTCGCGCGCGCCCAAAAATGCCGAGTCATCCTGGTT
>JAADFU010000161.1 GCA_013152715.1 Calditrichota bacterium | reverse complement strand
CGAACCCGGAGGCCGCGGAGTAAGCGCTTACAAGAATTTGATCATTCATCCCTACGACGTTTACGTTGGTTTGCGGATGAAAAAAGAAGGCTATGCTGAACCGCACAAAAACACGGACATTGAATTCATTGTTCTCAATCCGGACGAGGAAATTGTTTCAAACAGAAAATTAACGGTGTCGTTCTATCGCATTTTTTGGCATTCAATTTTGAAAAAGACGACATCCCACGGCAGGTATCGCTACATTTCCGAACAAGTGGAAGAATTGGTGAGCGAAACCACGGTAACTTCAGGCGCGCAGATCAGTAAATTTTCCGTGAGACCCGAGAGATACGGCAAATACCGCGTGGTTGTGCGCGATGTGCAGACAGGCTCCTCTTCTTCCATCAGTTTTTATGCCAGCGGCTGGGGATATGCGCCGTGGGCAATGGACAATCCGGATCGAATTGAAATGGATCTGGATAAAAAAGAATATGTGCCCGGACAGCACGCGCGCATTCAAATTCGGGCTCCTTTTGCGGGGAAATTGTTGCTCACCGTTGAGCGGGAGAAAATTTTTCACCATCAGGTTGTGGAATTAAAGGAGAACACGGGCACAGTTGATTTGCCTGTTGAAGCGTTATACGCGCCCAATGTTTTTGTTTCGGCGCATTTGATTCGTTCCACTGAATCGCTTGACAGGGATACGCCGGTGAGAGCTTTTGGCGTGATCCCGCTGAAAATTAACAGCAGCGTCCACCGAATGGAAGTGGAAGTGCAGGCTCCCGATGAAATTCGCCCCAAATCAGAGCTCAAAATAAAAATTCAACTCAAAGGAAAAAAGAAAGGCAGCGCCTATTTGACAGTGGCTGCCGTGGATGAAGGAATCTGTCAATTGACGGATTTTCAAACGCCTGACCCGTTTCAGTATTTCTTTGGCAAAAAGAGGCTTGGGATTGAGACTTTTGATATTTATGGGATGATTTTGCCGGAAATTGAAGCCAGCCAGTCTTCGCCCGGCGGAGGTTATCTGGAAGCGAGACGCAAAAAGCACATTTCTCCCACTGGTGTGACGCGGGTGAAACCGGTGGCATTCTGGTCAGGACTGATAAAAGCGGATTCCCGCGGCAGGGCGAGCGTGAAGTTTTCCGTGCCTCAATTCAATGGCACTCTGCGAATCATGGCATCGACTTTTGCCGATGATAAATTTGGCGCCGGAGAAAAACGCATTTTCGTGCGCGATGCGATTGTGATGACGCCGACTTTTCCCAGATTCGTCGCCAGCGGAGACCAATTTTACATTCCCATTTCCGTTTACAATGGCACTGGTGGAAATGGAAAATTTAAAGTGCGATTGAAAGTAACAGGTCCCGCGAAAATCATCGGCGATGAGACGCAGACGATTCAACTGGAAAATAAAAAAGAAGGCTTCCTGAGATTCAAAGTCGAAGCGAAGAAAACCACGGGCAAATTGCATTTTCAGGTTGAAGTATCCGGCAGGGGAGAAAAGGCAAATTACGAGGTGGATGTGCCGCTGCGCGCGCCAGTTCCCATGGTGACTCTTTCCGGGAGCGGTTCTCTGCGCCAGGGCAAACCTGCCTCTTTTGTTTTTCCGAAAAATTGGCTGGAAAACACGGCGGAATTTTCGCTGACGATTTCCAACTTCCCGGCGATGCAGTTCGCTCGAAGTTTGCAATATTTGCTACGCTATCCGCATGGCTGCCTGGAACAGACCACGTCGCGGTTGTTCCCGCTGCTTTACTTCAAAGACCTGGCACGTGTGGCAGAACCAGAGATTTTTGAAAAAAATAGCGCGGATTATTACATCAATGAAGGCATTCAAAAAATAGAAGTGTCGCAGTTGGAGTCCGGCGAATTTTCTTTCTGGCCTAACGGCGACTATGCCAATACCTGGGCTTCGATTTATGCCAGCCATTTTCTGGTGGAAGCGCGGCGTTTGGGATACGAAGTTTCCGACCGGGTCTATCGAAAAATGATTAAATCACTGCGAGACTATTCGCGCGATTATGACGTTGATGAACGGTATCAGTTGCAAAGTGCGGTTTATGCCTGCTACGTGCTCGCGCTTGCCGAAAAACCGGAGCGGAGCACCATGCTTTATTTTAAGAATAGCCTTGCCGATAAATTGTCTCAATTTTCGCTTTACCAATTAGCCGGTGCTTTTGCTCACAGCGGGGATTTGAAAACGGCGCGCGAATTGCTGCCGCGTCGCCTCACTGTTTCTTCGGAGCAAAAGCGGGAAAGCGGAGGCAATTTCAATTCAAATATTCGGGCAAAAGCAGTGATGCTGGATGTCCTTGCTGAAATCGATCCCGACAATGCCCTGGTTCCCCAATTAGTCCAATCGCTCATCAAATCTGCGAACAAGCGCGGCTACTGGGGCACGACGCAGGAAAATGCGTTTGCATTTCTCGCTCTGGGAAAAATTTCCCGAAAACAGCAGCGCGGAAATTACACCGGAGTTGTGACCGTCGATGGCGCGGAATATGAGAAATTCGGCAGTGAAAGTTATCATTTTTCAGAGAAAGATTGGGCGGGCAAAAAAGTCACTCTTTCCGTTCAGGGCAGTGGCACCTGCTATTTTGCCTGGCGGGCTGAAGGAACTCCGTCATCGCTGCGCGTGACCGAGTCCGATCAGGATATTTCCGTGCGGAGAACGTTCTTGAATGACCAGGGCATTCCGCTGAATTATAACGACATCAGCCAGGGGCAACTTGTCATTGCGAAAATTACTCTGAAATCTCTGAACGAGTCGCTGGAAAATGTGGCAGTGATCGACCTGCTGCCTGCCGGTTTTGAAATTGAAAATCCGAGGCTGGAATCGAGAAAAGCGCTGAACTGGCTCAAAGAAAGAAATTATCTGCCGGATTATCTGGATATCCGCGATGATCGGTTGGTTTTTTATGGTGATTTGAAAAGAGGCAGGGAAATTAATTTTTATTACGCTTTGCGCGCTGTGACTGCCGGGACGTTTCGTCTGCCGCCGGTGCGGGCAGAGGCGATGTATAATCCGGAAAAGTCGTCGGTGGCGTCGGGCGTGGTTGTTTTGATAAAATAGTTTTTAGTTCGTAGTTCGTTGTCTATAGTTTATAGTTACCATTCAA
>JAADFU010000160.1 GCA_013152715.1 Calditrichota bacterium | reverse complement strand
GAGCCGCTTAATTTTTTTGAATCGAGTCAATTTTTAACTCGTTATGGGATAAAAGATAAAATACGTGCTTATGGCATGCTGGGCGGAATTCCTGCTTATTTGTTGCAATTCGATAGCAGGCAAACAGTAGAGGAAAATATTTTAAACAATTTTTTGTACACGGACTCGTTTTTATACAATGAAACAAGATTTCTTTTATTAGAGGAACTTCGAGAGCCAAGAAAATATTTCGCAATTTTAAAGGCTATCGCTTTTGGAGCAAATAAAATCAATGAGATTGTGCAGAAAAGCGGAATTGAACGAAGTTCTGTTCCGAGGTATTTAGAAATATTGCAGAATCTAATGATTATTCATCGGGAAGTTTCAGTAACAGAAGAAAAGCCGGAAAAAAGCCGTAAAGCGATTTATGAGATTAATGATCTCTATTTTAAATTTTGGTTTCGTTTCATTATGCCAAATCAGAGTTTTATCGAAGAAAATAGACAGAAGTATGTTCTGACAGAACGAATCTTGCCGTTTTTAGATCAATATTTGGGAAGTATATTCGAAAGAGTGAGTATTGATTTTTTAAAACAAATCAATGGCACAAATCGATTTCCTTTTGTTTTTGAAAAAATTGGACGTTACTGGAAGACAAATGTTGAAATAGACATCGTCGCCTTTGATTCTTCAAAGAAAGATTTTTTCTTTGCTGAGTGTAAATGGTCAGAGAAAAAGGTTGGAACAAACATTCTGGATGAATTAATTGCAAAATCAAAAACAATAATTGATGAAAATAAACCCAAAAAAGTTTTTTATGGGTTGTTTTCAAAAAGCGGGTTTACTGACAATTTGAAGAAAACAAATCGGGATGATGTGTTGTTATTTCAACTTAAAGATTTTCGTGAATTTTGCTGATAGGTAATCCAGGATAGACTGAGTTTAGCAACTAAAACATTAACAGAGGTTCAAAAATGAAATTCGGAAAAAAGAGAACGTTTCTGCTAATTTTTTCGCTTATTTTCATCGCAATTGCGGGATGTTCGCGCAAGGAGGAAACAGCAACAAAGAATCAACCTCAAAGTCTTGAATCAACAAAACAGGTTGATTTTTTGAACATCAGGCATATTCCTGAAAATCCAGGCGATAAAAATAGATTCTTTTATTCCGATAACGGTGCCTGGTACGGATTTGCGTTGCCGCCGGAAAACGAGGAATCGTTCATTGGCGGTTTTGTCGGACCCTATCTCATCGACAGAAAGGAATGGATCAGCCGACAGTTGCTCAAACTGGTTGTGTGGGACGCGTTCAGTGGCAAGCGTGTGCGACTGAAATTGTCGAACGAATCGTACCCGCCTGGCTATCTGGAGCAAAAATTGGAAATCGACAGTTTGATGATTAATTTAGCGCTCTGGTTCGCCACAGACAAAACAGCATTTTTGCGCACGGAATTGAAAAATACTTCTCATTCTTTCAAGGCGATTATTCTGGGTTTGGAGGGGAGTGTTTTTTCCAAAAATGCAACGCCGCAAGTCGGGGACGAACGCATCGAAATAAAACTGAAAAATGGCGGCAAATTCATCATCAAACCCATGGAGGGATCGCTTTACACGACGGATTATTTTGTTGACGGAAATAGTTATCTCATTAAAAAGAGACGCATGAATATGTTACCGAATTTGCGTTTTCTCAATTTTTTCATAATTTCTTACGTGGAAAATGAAAACCAATGGCAGCGGGAAAAGGCGGAAAACCGCGTTATGTTTCATCAGCCGGAGAAAATGTTTGTAGAAAATAAAAAACGCTGGAAAAACTACGCCGAAAAAATATTTTCTTCAGGAGCGATATGGGCGAGTAATGGTGAATATCAGCGAATTGCGATGAAATCGCTCATCACGCTCATGACGAATTATCGGAGCGCAAAAGGCGCGCTGAAGCATTCCGGAATTATTCCCTCTGCGGCAGTGACTTATTTCGGTGGTTTTTGGGCGTGGGATTCCTGGAAACATGCGGCAGCGCTCGCTTCGATTGACGGAAAAATGGCGGAAAAGCAAATTTATGCTATGTTTGATTTTCAGAATGAAGCCGGCATGATTCCCGACTGCGTTTTCCCTGATGCAAAAAAGAACAACTGGCGCAATACAAAACCGCCGCTGGCAGCCTGGGCGGTATGGCAAATTTTCGGGGCGACAAAAGATACTTCGTTCGTGAAATCACTGTACCCCAAACTGCTCAAATATCACCGCTGGTGGTACAAATTCCGCGACCACGACGGAAACGGTCTCTGCGAATACGGCTCGACGGACGGAACGAAGCAAGCTGCGCTCTGGGAAAGCGGCATGGATAATGCGGTGAGATTTGATGACGCGAAAATGGTGAAAAACGGCGACGCAAACTGGTCTCTGACGCAGGAGTCGGTGGATTTGAACAGCTATCTTTTTGCAGAAAAAAATTATCTGGCGCAAATGGCGGAACTACTGGGAAAAAATGAGGAGGCGAAAAATATCCGCGCGGAAGCGGAAGATCTGAAGCAAAAAATCCAATCCATGATGTTTAATGAAGAAACAGGATATTTTTACGACATCGATTTAAACACCAAACAAATTATTCCTGTTCAAGGCGCCGAGGGTTGGATTCCGTTGTGGGCAAAAGTCGCCACAGCGGAACAGGCGGGGGCTGTAAAAAACGTACTCGCTGACACGAACAAATTTGCCACTTTTGTCCCTTTTCCGACCGTAGCGAGAGATAATGAGAAATTTTCACTGGATTATTGGCGCGGACCAGTGTGGTTGGATCAGGCATATTTTGCTGTTCGCGGATTGAAAAATTACGGCTACAATGCGCTTGCGGATAAATTTACCCAACAGATTTTTGGTCACTTGCAGGGACTGGCAGATCCGAAAATGCCAATTTTTGAAAATTACGATCCGCTGACAGGGAAAGGACTGAACGCACCGCATTTCAGTTGGTCAGCAGCGCATTTGCTGATGCTTTTGATGGACAAATGAAATTAGCTGATCAGAAATTTGACCATTTAATTGATTTCAGAGGAATTTTGGCTTGCTCCAGCGACTTGAAAATTTGCTGCGCGAATTTATCGGAGAGCCGTTTCTCGAATATTCTGATACCAATTTCAATGGTCAGAACCGATAAGTCGTAATCCCGTTCATAATT
>JAADFU010000159.1 GCA_013152715.1 Calditrichota bacterium | reverse complement strand
AACTGGCGCGAAAAAAAGTGGCGGAGACAGGCAAAATCTGGGAAATTTGTTACAGCGACCGTGTGGCAAACGAGAGCGCAATTTTTGCGGGACAAATCATTGAGCAGGGTGGGATCGGGAAAGTCATTCAAGTCATCGGTCTGGGACCTCATCGACTGGATGCAGATTCCCGACCGAGCTGGTTTTTTCGAAAAAAACAATCGGGCGGCATTTTGACCGACCTTGCGAGCCATTTGATTGAGCAGTTTCTGTATTACACGCAATCGAAAGACGCCACAGTTGTTCATGCCTTTGCCGGGAATTTTTCGCATCCGCAATTTCCGGAATTGCAAGACTTTGGCGAAGCGAATCTTGTCGCTGACTCCGGCGCCAGATTCTATTGTCGGGTTGATTGGTTTACCCCGGACGGATTGCGCACCTGGGGAGATGGCAGAACTTTCATTCTGGGCACGGATGGCTACATTGAATTGCGAAAATACATCGATGTAGGAAAGTCAAGCGCGGAAGATCACCTTTTTCTGGTGAATCAGGATGGCGAATTTTATTTTAACGCAACTGGTAGGATTGGTTTCCCTTATTTTTCAAATTTGATCGAAAAATCATTATTAAGAATAAAAGACATTAAACATCAAAATCATATTTTCAAGACTGCCGAGTTGAGCCTGTTGGCGCAGCAGATAGCGGATAAAAAGATTGAAGAATGACGTCGGGGGAATTATTAAGCGGAGGATACGAAAATGAACAAAAATGATAAATGGGAGCAGTACAGACTTGCGGCGAACACGGTGCGATTTTTGGCCGCCGATGGCGTGCAAAAGGCGAACTCGGGACATCCGGGACTGCCCATGGGGATGGCGGATTGCGCCACGGTTCTCTGGACTAAATTTCTGAAATTTAACCCACAGAAGCCGGGTTGGCTGAATCGGGATCGATTTGTTTTATCCGCGGGACACGGTTCCATGTTGCTTTATTCTTTGCTTTATTTGAGCGGCTACAATGTGACCCTGGACGATTTAAAATCATTTCGCCAATGGGGCAGCCGCACGCCGGGACACCCGGAACTTGGTTGTCTGCCCGGCGTGGAGACGACGACCGGACCTCTGGGACAGGGATTTGCCAACGGAATCGGCATGGCGATCGCGGAAAAAATGATGGCACAAAGATTCAACAGCCCGGATTTTTCGCTTTTGAATCACAACATTTTTGCCATTGTCAGCGACGGCGATTTGATGGAAGGCGTCTCTTTTGAAGCGGCTTCTTTGGCAGGACATTTGAAATTGGGGAATGTGGTCTATCTGTACGATAATAACAACATCACTATTGAGGGCAATACGAGTTTGGCATTTTCCGAAAATGTGGCACAGCGATTTGATGCGCTGGGTTGGCACACGATTGCGATCAATGGTCACAATTACGATGAAATCGAGGGGGCGATACAGGCAGGAATTGACGAAACAGAGAAGCCGACTTTAATTCTGGCGAAGACGCACATCGCTTTTGGCAGCCCAAACTTGCAGGATTCAGAAAAAGCGCACGGTTCGCCTCTTGGCGAGGACGAACTAAAAGCGGCAAAACGTAATTTGGGATTTCCCGAAAATGAAAAATTTTACGTGCCCAAAGAAGCCGCAGATTTGTTCCGGAAGCGGGTAAGTGAGTTAGTTGAAATTCAGAAAAACTGGCAGGAGAAATTTTTCCGGTGGCAAGACAATAATCCCGATCAGGCACAATTGCTCGATAAAATGATTTCCAAAAGTGTGCCCGACGATCTGGCAGAGCAATTGATAGCGGCAATTCCGGAAAGAGACCTTGCGACGCGCGCCAGTTCCGGTAAAATTTTGCAGAAAGCAGCGGAGTTAGTCCCCGGCTTGATCGGCGGCTCTGCGGATTTATCGCCCTCGACAAAAACCTGGATCGATGACGCGGGCGCCATCGAAGCGTATCATTTTTCCGGACGGAATTTTCATTTTGGCATTCGCGAGCACGGCATGGGCGGCATTTTGAATGGGATCGCGGAATATGGCGGTTGGATTCCCTTCGGTTCGACGTTTCTCGTTTTTTCCGATTACATGAGGCCGCCGATTCGCATCGCAGCGCTTTCGGAGTTACAGACAATTTACGTGTTCACCCATGATTCCATTTTCGTTGGCGAGGACGGTCCCACGCATCAGCCGGTGGAACATCTTGCGGCTCTGCGTGCCATTCCCAATTTGGTCGTTTTCCGCCCGGCAGACAGTTTGGAAGTTGCCATGGGCTGGAATTTTGCGTTGAAACATCGCACCGGGCCCACAGCGCTGATTTTGACGCGGCAAACTTTGCCGAATTTGAAACGGACAAATGACTTTCAGCCTGAAGATGTGCTGCGCGGCGGCTACATTTTGTCGCCGGAAAGCGAGGAAAAATTAGACGGGATTATTGTTGCTACCGGTTCCGAAGTGCACATTGCTGTGGAAGCGCAGAAAATTTTGCAGGAGAAGGGAAAACCAATGCGCGTCGTCTCCATACCTTCTCTGGAAATTTTCGCTCAACAGTCCGCTGCTTACCGCGACAAAGTCTTGCCGGCGAACGTTCCTGTTTTCGCGGTGGAGGTTGCCGTATCTTTCGGTTGGCACGGCGTTGCGCCAAACAGCAAGGTCAAAGTGATCGGCATTGACCGCTTCGGTGCTTCGGCGCCTTACAAAATTTTGGCGGAGAAATTTGGTTTTACCGGGGAGAAAGTGGCGGAGAAAATTTTGAGTTGGATGTGATTTGAATTAGTAGCCACTGATGGGCACGGATTTTCATTAAATCAGTGTGGAATTAGGCAAATCTGTGGCTCTTGGTCAAGGTAAAATCCTGACGGATTAAATCCGGAAGAATCTGATAATTTAGAAAAATATGTAGGAGGAATGTTATGTCGTTGAAGTTACGTGCTGCGGACGAATGTGAATTTGATGAGATTTCTTTGGGTGAAATAATGTTGCGTTTTGATCCGGGTGAAGGGCGAATACATACGACGCGTTGGTTCCGTGTCTGGGAAGGTGGCGGCGAATACAATGTCGCTCGCGGGCTGCGTCGCTGTTTCGGCTTGAAAACCGCTGTGGTGACGGCATTATTTGCGGACAATGCTGTCGGGCGTTTGCTGGAAGATTTTATCCTTCAGGGTGGCGTGGATACTTCTTTCATCAAATGGGTTCCCTACGACGGAATCGGAAGGACGGTGCGCAACGGCTTAAATTTCACCGAGCGCGGCTATGGCATCCGCGGCGCGCTTGGCTGTTCCGATCGCGGCAACACGGCAGCGTCTCAATTGAAAAAAGGGGATATTGACTGGGAAGAAATTTTTGGCAAACGCGGAGTTCGCTGGTTTCACACCGGCGGAATTTTTGCGGCGCTGTCGGAAACCACGCCGGATGTGATTCTGGAAGCAATGGAAATCGCGAAAAAATATGGCACAATTATTTCTTATGATTTGAATTACAGACCTTCGCTGTGGAAAGGCATTGGCGGCAAAGAAAAGGCGCAGGAAGTGAACAAGGAAATCGCCAAATTTGTCGATGTGATGATTGGAAACGAAGAAGATTTTACTGCCTGTCTCGGTTTTGAGGTTGAGGGCGTTGATGAGAATTTGACAAATCTGGACACTGAAAAGTTCAAGAAGATGATTGAGAAAGTGGTAGCAACCTATCCCAATTTCAAAGCTGTGGCTACTACTCTGCGCGGCGTCAAAACAGCGACGGTGAACGACTGGGGCGCGATTTGCTGGGTTGACGGAAAATTTTATGAAGCCACACATCGCCCGAATCTGGAAATTTTGGACAGAGTCGGCGGCGGGGACAGTTTTGCGTCCGGTTTTATTTTCGGAATGATGACGCTACAGGATGCGAAATTGGCTGTCGAGTACGGCGCTGCCCACGGCGCGCTGGCAATGACCACGCCAGGAGATACGACAATGGCGACGCTGAAAGAAGT
>JAADFU010000158.1 GCA_013152715.1 Calditrichota bacterium | reverse complement strand
GATGTGATCGATTAATTTTTTGGTGAGAGTTTTGGCTTGTTCTCTGTCATCGACGCCGACAGAGACTTTTATTTCCGCATCAAGCCAGCTTGATGCGATCAGTTTTTCAAGAATCGGGTCTTTTGTTGAATTGAAATCAATGGCATGGATCTGTTCCGGAGTTACAATTTCAAGAGAATAAGCGTTGATGAAAACTGTTCTGTCTCCGGCGGAGAATTCAAAATATTGGTCGCAAGAGTTAGCAAGAACAAGATGTCGCAGCTCTGCTTGTCGACCAAAAAAGTCGTTTGCCTTTTGTTGTGCTAATTCACCGTTCAAAAAGTAGGCGTGGAGAGAATGGTCCACTCGTGGGATGGGATAGTTTTTCTTCGTGGCCGACACGTAAACTGAGCCAAATTTTTTGCACAGTTCTGAAAAATTGTTTTGTGATCTTTTTGTTCGGTCTGAATTTCGCGCATCACGGACATTGTTAAAAATCCTTTTAAATTCAGGGAAATCCTTATCATTCAAAACAAATGGAAAAACATAAGCAACTAATTTCCCGGACATATCCACAAGGAACAATGGTTTTCCTCTACTGATATTTTCTCCCCAGATATTTTGAGCATGACGATCAGCGATTTTTCCCAGTAAAGAAAAATTCACATATTCCGGGCCTGTTGCGCTTTCGACAGGCTGCGACGGTATGTTTGTGCCGGGAAACCCGTATGCCACAAAGGGCACTACCGCACAAATGAAAATAAGCGTCACAACAAATTTTGCTTTCATTTTGCCACCTCATTTTTTGTTAATAACTTTAGCTAAATCAAAAGAACAATGAATTGTCTAATTGAATATTTTTTGCTAACTTGATAGGACAGCAGACGGGAAAGACCTATTTTCGGAAAAAATATTTTTCCTTTCTCAGGTGAATTACAAAATATGTTTTTCCTTTTGGCCATAAGATGATCCATTTTTTTTCAGTCACAATTCGAGTATATAAAGCAGAGGCAGAAATACTTGAGGGAATTTTTTTCTCAAAAAGAAGACAACTCAAATCGCGTTTATGCGCTAACAGGAGTTCGACATCTTTTTTTTCCATCACCGATTTTTTAGTCAAAAAATCAAAAATTGCTGCGGGATCGATTTTTCGGTATTTTTCCCTTTCCCGGATTTTCACTGGTTGCTTTGATTCAAAACGAAAACAAGTGATGATAATTTTGCCTTCGGGGATATTGACAGAATCGACCTTTCCCCGCAAATAGTCAACTTTTATTTCTGGTGTATAAAAATCGGATCGATAGGCGCGCTGAATAGCGTCAGCATTTCGATTGCCGCAATTGTAAGCAATGAGAATCAGAAAGAATAATAATTGACGCTTCAGAATAACCATTCTTTTTTGGGAAAAGTTAATCATAATAATCCTGAAAATAGGGATTCTATTAGGGATTTGATTCCTGCTGTTCAATATCGCTATTTCATTCCAATTAATCAATCGGTATTACCCCCTATTTTTTCTGGGGGGAAACCCCCACACTTATCAGAAAATTCTTGCATCATTCAAAAAAAACTGTTATTTTAAAATATATTGCAGGCAAATGCACAGAACTTTTCTGTGAAAAGAATCCCCATGAAACCAGTCACAATTCTGAAAATATTTTTGTTGAGCCTTTTCGTGTGTTTTCATGCAGCGGCTCAGAATACCTACCAGAACAGCTTAAAATTTGACCATATTTTTCCGAGCGAAAACATGAGCGAAAACAGCGTGACATGTTTTCTTCAGGACAGACAGGGATTTATCTGGATCGGGACAAAGGGAGGCCTCTTTCGTTATGATGGGTACAATTTCAAAACCTACAAAATGGAGCCGCAAAACGAGAACAGCCTGAGCGACAATTTTATCCGATGTATCATTGAATATTCCGGCGATGAATTGATTTTAATCGGCACAGATAAAGGTGGATTGAATATTTTTGATAAGAGAACAGGGAGATTTTCCCGATTTTTGCACGATGAAAATAACAGCAATAGCATCAGTGACAACGAAATCTGGGACATCGTGGAGGATGAGGCTGGAAGAATTTGGTTGGCACCAGCAAGCGGGGGATTGAATTTATTTAATATTGAAAACAAAACATTTGATAAATTTTTGTTTAGCGACAACAAGCCCAATAGCCGGCACAAAAATTTCATCAGATGTTTATCTTTTGATAGCAAAAAAAAACTATGGGTTGGCACTCGTTTTTGCGGGCTTTTTTATTTTGACACTGACTCAAAAACTTTTCATCGACTTTCTGGTGAAGATCATTTTCGCGAATTGGAAAATTGCGACATCTGGTCAATTACCGAAGACGAAAATCATAACCTGTGGATAGGAACCTACAACCAAGGAATCTATGTCATAAATTTAAATGAGACCAACCAAACGAAGTTGATTAATTTGAACAAAAGAAATGGTCTGGGAAATTTTCACATTGTAAAAGTTTTTTGTGATTCTCATAATACAATCTGGGTTGGTACCTGGGGAGGTGGGCTGCTCTGGTATGATAAAAAAAGTAACCATTTGGCAGGTTATCGAAACAATGAAAATGATCCCGAAAGCATCAGCAGCAATCTGGTTTTGTCTTTCTTTGAGGATACTGGCGGTTCTTTCTGGGTGGGAACACATGCGGGAGGGATTAATATTTTTCAGCCTCAAAAATGGAAATTTACACCTTATAAGTTTAGCAAAATAAAGAAAAATACGGTTCATTTTAATAACGTGCGTTCTTTCTACTACGATGACAAAAAGCAAATTCTTTTCGTGGGTGCGACAACAGGGTTGTATGAGTTTGATTTTTCAAATAATTTTCAAATAAGTCATAAAGAACGTTGTAAAAAGATAGACGCTATCAGGGGCTCAAACATTAATACAATTTATCCGGATCGAGATGCTCAAATTTTGTGGCTTGCGACAAATAAGGGACTTTATCGCATGGAAACTGATACTTATAAATTCCGACTATATCAGCCGCAATTACCTAAAAATCACAAACCAGGCGGAAGCATCTTCCTTGGAATGGCCAGAGATAAAAAAAGAATTTTGTGGATAATTACAGCAACGGGTGAGTTGTATCGATTTTTTCCTGATAAAGAAACATTTGAAAAAGTGGAAATTAAAACAACAGGGTATCAGGGCGAAACCGTGCTCATCTCTTCAATTTTGCTTGGTCAAAATAACCGGATTTACATCGGTACAAGCAGAGGCGTCATGGTTGGCGATGTTGCCGCGTTGAAGTTTCATCCTCTGTTGCCGGATTCTTTTAAAAGCGAAAGGCTGAAAAAGATCATCGCTATTTTATTTCGCGATTCACAGAACTTGCTTTGGATCGGCACAGAAGAATTTGGCCTTTATCGCTATGATGAAAAAACGGCAACTCTGCGCCTGTTCACTACGGCTGACGGACTTGTGTCCAATCATATTAAGGGAATTCTCGAGGATAAAAACGGATTTCTATACATTAGCACAGATAATGGTATTTCTAGATTTGATCCTTTCAAAGAAGAATTCATCAATTTTGGCATCGGCGATGGTTTGCACGGAACAAATTTTGAAAACAATTCCTGTTATAAGGCCAAAAATGGATTAATGTTTTTTGGCGGCATCAACGGATTTTCCTATTTTAGCCCTGAAATATTAAAACAAAATCACTTCGTTCCACCGGTTTATATCACAGGCTTTGAAATTTTACATGCAAAGAGCGATTTCAATCAAAATATCATGTTCACATCATCGGTGAAATTGAATTATAAAATGAATTCATTCATTATTGAATTTGTCGCCCTGAATTTCATTAATGCCGTCAAAAATAAATATTTGTATCGGCTTGAAGGATACGATCGTGAATGGCAGGAGACAACAACGCTTCGAAGGGTGACGTACAAAAATGTTCCGCCAGGAAAATACACTTTTCGAGTGATCGGTTCAAATAACGATGGTTTCTGGAATGAAAAGGGAGATTCTCTTTCTATTTATATTACCCCCCCCTTCTGGCAAACGCTATATTTCAAAATTACAGTAATTTTTTTGTTCGCTGTGATAATTTACTACAATATCAATCACCGTTTTGCATTATTACGAAAAGAATCCGAAGCCCAGCGTCTTTTCACCCGCGCATTGATTGAAAATCAGGAGAGGGAACGAAAGAGGATCGCGGCCGAATTGCACGATAGCCTTGGTCAGGATTTGCTGCTGATCAAAAATCAAGCGAATCTGCTACTCAAAAATGAAGCAAAATTTAATCAGGAACGTCTGCTGCAAATCAACTCTGTCGCTGCTGAGGCGATTTCAAATATTCGGCAAATCGCATTTGATTTGCATCCTTATCAATTGGATAGTTTAGGGCTGACCGATTGCATCAGACACATGATAAAAAAAATGGGAGCGTCAACGGAGATTCGATTTAGCTATAGGATTGATAAAATTAACGGTTTATTGCCGAAAGAATACGAGATTAATGTGTATCGAATTGCTCAGGAAATTTTGAATAATATTTTAAAACATTCGAAGGCAAAAAACGCGCGCATCGAAATTCGTCGTTCCGAGCGATTCATCAAAATGATCATTACGGACGATGGCGTTGGCTTTGATTATGGACGGGTCAAAGAGACTGCCAAAGGGATCGGGTTTTCAGACATCAAAGAACGAGTGGAAATTTTAAATGGGAAGCTGAAAATTAAATCAAATTCAGCGACGGGAACGGAAATTACGATCCAGATTCCCATCAGAGAATAATTCTGTAACTCTCTTCAGCCACGGAAGGAATGATAATAAAAACCTTGATGCCTGCGCATCTTTTGGGTTTAAATTACAACTCATTTTAAAATAAAAAGTAACTATTCAGTTTTAGTCGTCTATTTATCATTTGGTAAGCTGCTGAAGCAGCTATTTGCTTTTTAGCTTAGATTATACCACCATGCTGAACAGGCTGTCCGAAAAGTAGAATGCAAATTTGCATTCCCTACATATAGACACGTTCAAAGAAAACAATACAGCATAAAAGCTATTAATGGACATAGTTTTTAGACAGCCTGTTCATCGTGGTGCTTGTAAATCAATTTTGCAAGCTAAGAGCCGCTTCAGCGGCTTCCAGAATATCCACACCTGAATAGTTACAATAAAAAATTTGTAACTTTATTTAAAATAGTAAGTTAAAATGTCAAATCAAAAAAACCAAATAAACATTTTGATTGCTGACGACCATCCGCTATTTTTGAAAGGATTGCGCGAGCTTCTCAGTGAAATGCCTGACTGGGAGATCGTTGATGAGGCAAAAGATGGACAGGAAGCTCTCGATTTAATTTTGGCAAAATCTCCGGACATTGCAATTCTTGACATCAGCATGCCGTACAGAAATGGCCTTGAATTAGCGAAACATATTCACGAACACCGGCTGCCTGTGGCTGTAATCATTCTCACCATGCACGATGACGAGCTGCTTTTCAGCCGGGCGGCTTCGTACGGCATCAGGGGGTTTGTCCTCAAAGAAAGCGCCGTGGACGACATCATTCTTGCCGTGGAAAAAGCGATAAACGGACAAACTTTTATTAGCCCCGCTTTGACGTCTCGAATTTTGAACAACAGCGCTGATAACAAAACTTTGCAAGATATTTTTCAATTTAAGCTGACTAAAACGGAGCAAAAAGTCATCAAATTAATTGCGGAAGACTACACCACCGCGGAAATTTCGAAAAAGTTATTTATCAGCCCCAAAACTGTCGAACACCATCGGGCAAATATTTGTGAGAAATTGAATTTATCCGGGAAAAATGCGCTGTTGAAGTATGCGTTGGAAAACAAAGAAATCATCGCCATTGCGCTGATGGATGTTTAACATTTTTCGTTTAGGGCTACGAGTGATTTTTTGCTTCACTGTCAGCGTGGAATTTAAAAAAAAAATTAAAGGGCTCTTCAGAAACCATGGGCAAGATGCGCCAGATTCTGCCGAGCCCTTTTTTAATAAAATTTTCAAACATCGAAAAAATTAATAATTTACAATGTAATCACCTTCTCATCTTTCCCGCCTTTCTGGCAATCCAATTTGACCTTGATTTTCCCTTTTCCTTCGATCAGGAAATCGTATTCCACTTCCGCTTTTCCGGGAATGCCGTTGTAAAGGCGGAGGTTTTTCAGGTCTTTTTGGTCGATGTAATTCACATCGGTATCTTCGGCGCGCAAAAAGTAACGGCGGTAGCGCGCCGGGACTTGCGACAGACGAGATGACTTATTTTTTCCTGCTGCCAGAACTTTCACGTTGCCGTCAATTGACAAAATATCAGGCCGCTGGACTTTGTTTTCAATCGCCGCAGCGGACATGGTCGGTTCAAGACGTTCGTTGTAAATGGTCACTTTGAGTTTTGTCAGATTGCCGGCAATTTTTTTCTTTTCAACTTTTTTAATTTTGGGCAGCGGCATGTTGTAAGCATGATACAAACAAAACGCCATGTTCCTGTGACAGAGCTCTTCCAGGAGCCATGCCGGCGGAACGCGTCCGCTCAGTTTTGTTTCATCTTTGTTGATGATGACTTTTCCCAATGTCGGGTGATCGATTTCATGCATGGGAACTACCGTGTTATTCCAGTCGATAAAACGGTTGAAGAATTTCCTTTCGTCGTCGGAAATCTTTTTGTCGTGGTTCAAATCGGAGCGAGAAGTCCATAATTCATTGGAAAAGGTGTAAATTCCAAGCAGGTCATGCATGAAATCGGTGAATCCGCCCCAAACTGTGTACAAGCCGCTCCAGATGACGATATAGCGATAACCTTCAAGTATTTTTTCGCCTTCTTTGCCAATGGCGTCGTACACAGCGAGGTCCGCGCTTTTGTACTCACCGTGCAATGCGGCGCCCGGACTGCGCAATATCATTCCGCCGGAATTGTGAAACGCTTGCCCTGCGGCAATATTGGGATGCGCGTAGAGAAAATCTCTTGTGTGCTGCGATTCCACCCAGGTAAACGGATAATCGCCGGCGCCGCCCTGAATATTTTTCGGCTGCCAGTAGGAGCCAAAATCCCGATTCGGGTCGGTTCCTCCGGGGCCATCCTCGTTAATTCTGCCGTCGCCGTCGTTGTCGATGCCTTCGCTGCCAACATATTTGTAATCGCCGACTTCGTCCGGTTTCCCTTCGATATTTTTCTTGATGGGCACCAGTCCGTCGCCCTTGTCGTTCAGGCGATAGGTTCCTTCGCCGGGCTTGACTTTGATGAACATGGAGCCGATTTCTCCGTCGCCATCCAGGTCTTCGGGGCCATCTTCGTCGTAAAGGCCGTCGTTGTCATTATCGTAAGGAAATTGTCGCGAGCGCGCCGAGCCGCCGGTGTGCAGCCAGTAGTCTCTGCCGTCCGGATTTACAGACGGGAAAATGTAAAAAACGCGCTCGTCGACTAATTTTTTCACGTCCGGGTTGTAGTTGTAATTTTCCATCAAATACCAGATTGTGTACAGACAAACCTCGCCGCCCTGAATTTCGTTGCCATGAATGTTGGCGTCGATGTACATAGCAACCTTGTCCATCTCGTCCCCGGTGTCAGGGTTGTTGATGGTCATGTACCACATTTCTCTGCCCATGTAGGATTTTCCGATGGAGCGCAATTTCAGAAATTTCGGATAAGCTTTTTCCAGCGTGCGCAGCGCCTGTTCCATCTGCGCCCAGTCGTAGTAACGATTGAATTGCAGATTTACTTTTCTCGATTTCCAGGTGCGCGGGAAATAAGTTTGCGCAATGGACAAAGAATAGGCCACTGATATGAAAAGAAAAACGAAAATAGTAATTGTCAACTTTTTATTGAAATGAACTTTCATTTTATGTGATCCTCCGTTTATTTGCAGGATGAGAAATGTACCGCAAAATTATTTCAAAACCACTTTTTTAATCATCGTGCCGCCGCCGTTGCGCGCCCACAACTTGAGTTCAACGGTTTTTCCGGCGGGAGAAATAATGACCCATTCGACTTTTTTCTCTGCTTTTGGCGCCAAATTTCTCGTGTCGATTCGCTTGGACCCACCAAATAATTTCATCTTTTTATCGTCGGAAAATTTTAGTTGCAACATGATCGGAGAAATATTGCGCGATTTGAGACCCGCGGCACAGGCATAAGGGAGATTGCCCGAATTGTGAATTTTGGTTTTCACACGGTACAAATTGTTTGACATTTTCTCGACGGTAGGCTTATCCAGGGTAATTTCGGCAAATTGTGACGCCAGAAATAATGCAAATTCAGCGTGCTTTTTGCTGAGCGAATCGATTTGGTCGGCGGGTGGATTTACACGAATGTAAGGGTAGAATCCGCCAATTTCCACTTCGCCCAATTGTTTGTGATTGAATTTTTGCCAATTGACAAAACCGACGCCGTTATTTTCTTTGTCGATCCATTTGAGCCATTTTTCATCAGTGCCGGCGTTGTCATTGCTTTGTTGCCCTTTACGGCTGGCAAAACGCTGCATCATCATTCCTTTGCTAAACGATTGATTGGCTTTTCCGGCCGAAGGTTTCTTGTGCATTTTTGTGGAATCAGACTTTTCTTTCTTCGCCTCACGCAGAGACCACAAATTGGCAGAAAAAGTCGGAACCCCGTATTGAAAATACGACCATTCCAGCATGGAGCCGACCGGTTTTGGAGAAACTGCTTGTTTTATGCCTGTGATCTCTTTGTATTTGGCGCTGATGAATTTAAATAACGGAACATCATCATCGAGAGTTTTTTTGTCTTGCGGATCGCGTGCCGGCTGACGAGATGAAGATTTATCTCTGGATCGCCTGCCAAACCGAAACATCATCATTCCTTGTTCCGACTGTCCCTTTTTTTTAAATTGCTGGAATGACGGCTTGCCACTTTCGATTCCGGGCGAGGCAGCGAGGTTGTCAAATTTGGAGAAAAGCAGTACGGCGCAGATGTTTTTGTGCGGGGCTGTTTTGACATCTTGCTGGTAGCGATTCATAAAATCGATGATAGCGCGCGTTTCAGTTTCCGACGCCGGATAAACATGAAAACCTTTGATTTTGTAACCAAAATTTTGAGGAAAATTACGGTCGACATTGAAGCCGCCGCGGCCGTCTTCGTTGTACAATTCATCGCCATCGTTGTCAATGCCTTCGGGATAAATTTTGTAAAGACTATCAACAGGCGAAGATTTTTCTTTTTTGCGCATGAGGCGCGGGTCTTTTTTGTCGATGACCCAATCCCCCTCTTTGTCTTTGACGCGCATCAGGGTAATCATGCCGTCTCCGTTCAAATCTTCCGGCGGATCTTCGTCGGTTTTCCAGTCGTAATCATCGTCGCGCGGCGTGCGATTGCGGGAATCTTCCCTAAGCGTCCTGGCGAAAAACAGCTCGGCGCCGTCGGGATTCAGGCGCGGCACAATGTAAAAAGTTCTTTTGTCGAGCGTCTCCGTGATTTGTGGATTTGAGCCGTAACCGGAAATTAAATAATCGGCAACGCCAGCGGCGACTTCGCTGCCAATCACATGGTCGCCTTCGATGTTGCCGCAGATGAGCAACGCCTGTTTTTCTTCCGGCTTCTTGCCCTTGGTCCCGGAAATTTGCAACGCCCAGATGTCGCGCCCTTCGCCGGTCTTGCCGATGGAAACTAACCTGGCGATTTTTTTGTTTTTGGCAGCAATACCCTTGATGATTTTTGTCAACTGATTGTAATCGTGGTAGCCTTTTGCCGGATGGTAATCTTTCGCGAAATTGGGATACACAAAAAATAGAAGGAAGAAAAACATGAAGAAAGGAATTGAACGTTTCATGAACTTGAACCTCCTTAAAATTTAACGGAAATGTTGGCATGATTTAGTTCAATATATTTAACAAATTTGAAAAAGTCAATAAAATAATAAAAAAAATGTTTCGCTCCGGATAAATTTTAGAACAAATATTTCATTTTGTAAGACTTTTTATTACCGCAGAGACGCCAAGAACGCAAAGCGACAATTGGTTTTTTTCTTTGCGAACTTTGCGCCTTTGCAGTGAGATAATAGTGCTTGTTGCACCGTGATTTGTGCATTGTAATTGTGGAAAGAATTCCATCTTGAGTGGTGGAAATTTTCAACATTCTTGTCAAATGAACACTGAAAGAAAAATATTCCGGCGAGAAATGCGAATTTTGGAAATATTTGTAATTCTAATAAAATCAAGCAGTAATGAGATCTAAAAATACAGAAATTGGGAAACGTCACTGCGTGGCATTGAATTTGTATATGCTTCCACTGTTTTGCATTTTATGAAAAGACAGGGGCGATTAGTATGAATTTAACATTAAATAAACAAACGACTGATATTTTAGCCTATTTACTGAATCAGCGCGTGGCTGATTTGAATCTGATGATCCGTCATTCGCATCTGCACACATGCAAGGCACAATTGAAGCAACAGAAGCAAATCATCCGGGAACTGCTCCAGCGTTTGGAATCCGAAAAATAATTTCCTTTAAAACAACGCAAGGGGTAATCGGTATGAGCAATGTCTCGCTGACCAATTTATGGCAGCGTTGGGATTTAGAAATTGATCGCTTTCTGCGGGCAAAAGAAAATTTGCCTTTTGGCACGAAGCGCCATTGGCGGCGCACATTGTTATTTATTTTTATGCAAGAGCTGAGCAAAAACTTGCTTCGCGTGGATTTTCAGGACATCGTTGATCGCATCATTGAGGCGATGCAACTCTGTTTGGGATTTCGGCGCGTTCGTTTTTATCGAATTAATAGAGCAGGAGACGCCATTGTGTTGGAAAAAACATCGCCGGCGCACTGGCCTGATCCGGGGAAACTCAACTTGAAAATCGTTGACAACGACGAAACTTTTCGTGCTCTGGCTGAAAAAAAACCATTTCTTGTTTTCGACGCCAGCACGCTCAAAATGGAATATCGGGACTTGTTAAAAATTGAAGGGCCATACGCGGTCATTCCTTTAACTTATGAATCGGAGCTTTTTGGTCTTTTTTGCGCCGATATGGTGACTTTGCGCATCGAACAGAAATTTGAATACGGCAATGAATATTTGGAGCAGTTTGAGACTTTTGCTTATTACGTGATGAGCGCTATTGAGAACCGGAGGATTTTTGATCATCGCAATCAAAAAATTGAACAATTGAAACTTATCGACAAACTCAGTGAGATCATTCTGCAAGAGGACGATCAGGATCGTTTGCTCAATTCTCTTATGGAGCAGAGCGTGAAATTAGTCAAAGCCACTGGCGGTCATTTAAAAGTTTACAACCAGGAAACTAATCATTTGGAACGTGTGGCTGATTACGGCGAGGACATCGCGCCTCCGGAAATTCAGCACAAACCCATGGACATTGGCTATTCTAATGAGGTGTTTCAAAGCGGAAAAAGTTTAATTATCGACGACACTTCTTCTGACAAAAGAATGCTAGCGCACAAAAAATACTGCCGCCAAAATATTCAGAAAAAAGGATATGCCAAGTATCTGAAAATTTTAGAAAATCGAAAGTCCGCTCTTCTCGTTCCTCTGAAAACTTCTACCGGAAAAACGCTTGGCGTCATCGATCTTCACAGCAATAAAAAAAATCATTTCACTGAAGTCCACAAACAGAATGTCACCGCTCTCGTTGGCAGCGTGATTATTGCGCTGGATAAATCTCACCAGATGGATCGCTTGAAAAAGATAAATCAAACTCGAGTTCGCTACATTAAAATTCTGCAAAATGCAATAGAAAAATCTTACAGCCTTAGCTCCGTATTGGAAATTATCCGCAATGGCTGCGCCAATCTCACCATAGGAAACGTGAATAATATTTGCCTGTTTCTCATTGATCCGTTAAGCCACGAGCTCAAAACGCCCACTGTGAAATGCATGAAGCGCAACATCGATTGCGAAATGTGCATGAAGAACAATATTTTCATTCGAAAAGCCATCTCAGAAAAAAACTGGCAATTTTCAGATACGAACAAAAATCTGGCGCTTCCTATTCTCGCAAAAAGGGACGCGGTTGGCATACTTTACTTGGAGGGGGACGAGGAATTTCATCTGAGCGAGGACGAACGCGAAATATTGACTATTTTGTCAAAAACCGCAGCGATTTTGATTACAACAGCGAGCGACTATGAACAAAAAATAAAACAAGTGCAAACGCTTTATCAGGCGGGTCAGTTGAGCGGAAAAAAACGGGAGTTCTCGGAGTGGTTTCACCCGGTCATGGAACGCGTGATGGATGTGCTGGATCGAGACAATCGTAATTTTCATTTGGTTTTGGTGGAAGACAACGGTGGAAAAAAAGAGTTGGTCGTCAAGGAAACCAGCGATTTGTTCATCAATGGCAAACCAACGCCTCCGAAAAAAAATCTTGTGGGCTTGCGCCTGCCTTTAAATGGCAGCGTTTCCGGCCAAGCGATTAAAACAAGAAAGATTCAAATTGTTGAAGATGTTGACAAACACCGCGAACTGCAGCGCGACAACCCTGATGAATATCCCTATTTCGAATACGACCCGCGAATCAAGGCGGAAGTTGTCATGCCGATGATCGTCAAGGATCAGCATGAAAACAGTCAGGTGATCGGGACTCTGGTTATCGACAGCGTCCGCAAAGGAGATTTTCACGAGTTAGACATTGAGTTTGTTCAGACCATCGCGGATTATCTGGCAATTTCCATCCAAAATATGCAGTTGTATGCGGAGCGGGCAAAAATAGAAGAAGAACTTACGCGCAATGATCGCAGCGCCACCCTGACGACCATGATCAACTATTTCTCCCACGAATTTATTAAACCAATTCAGGAGATTCAGAGCTGCGCCAATCTCATCAAAATGGACATTGATGACGGTAAAGAAATTCCTCCCTATTTACTGGATCATATCGATGAAAACATTCGCTTCCAGTTTTCGATTCTTGATAAATTCAAAGAATACTTCAATCCGGCGCAAGATCTGGAAATTCGGTCAGTGCGGAGTCTTGTCGAAAAAAGCCTGAATGTGCTCGAAAAAACGAGGGGGCTGGAACTCGATATCGACGGGAATTTTAAAAAATCCACAACAAAAATTAAATGTTATCCTGATACATTAGAATTGGCATTCCGCTTGATCATAGGCAATGCAGCAAAATATTCAAAAAAAATAGCAAGAGCGCAGCGCTATTTGAAAATCGACATTTCAGAAGGTCAGGGAGGCTCATCAGATGACATTACGGTTTCTTTTGAAAATCGCACCACGATTTTGATTCCTGAAAATAAAAAAGAGGCCATCTTTGATCCCTATGTCAGAGGAACGAAAGAGGAAAAAGGAATAGGCCTGGGATTGGCGTTAGCCCGGCTGTGCGTGCAGCGCCATTTTGGGGAAATTCGGGCGGAAAATGTGGATGCTGATAAAGTGAAATTTACAATTACAATGCCGTTAAAATACACAACGTGAGGTGTGGAATATGAACACGGAAGGACAAAATATGCCGCTATGGTTCGAGTCGGTCATTCAAAAAAAAATAAAAGTTTTGTTTTGGGATGACAATGCAGAAACCAAGCAAAAAAATCTCTTTTTGGAAATCAAGAAGGGATTTGAGAAGCTCGGCTGGGACGCGGTCATTACCGCGGATAAAAATAAAGCGCTCAAAAAGGCTTTGACCGGGGAATTTGATGTTGTTGTTCTGGACTTGTTGGAAAATCACAAGCCCGTTGGCCTGGAAATTTTAAAAGAGATAAGAAGTTGTTTCCCGCATCTGCCGATTATCATTTTTTCTGTGGCTTCGGAACTGAGATTTGTCCAGGGCGCAATGCGTGGCGATGTGAGCTATTATCTCACAAAACCAATTACCGGCTATCACGATATTGTGCGGGCGGTCGAAGTCGCCATGGAGCGAGAATTGGCGAAAAGACGCATGTTACACGAGCGATATTTTGCGTCGCTGGGTTCGCTGGCGGCGAGCGTCGGCCATTACATTAAAAATTCGCTGTGGACAATCAGCAGCCGCGCGCAATATTTGATGGAAAAAACAGATGAAAAAGACGAAACTTTTGAGCTTCTGCACACCATCGATCAGCGCTGCGCCGAGGCTAATCAAATTATTGTCAATTTGCTAAACTACGCAAAGAGGAAAAGTCGGCGTAAAGATTTTTCTGAGGTAAATATTCTGGAAAGTTTGACTGGCGTCGTTAATTTGCTTTCTTATGAGTTTAAAAATCAACACATTGAGGTGGAAAATAAAATCAAACCGGAAAAGGTCATCATTCGCGGCAACGAGTTTTATTTGAAAGAGGCTTTCCTGAATTTGGTTAAAAATTCCATCGAAGCCATGCCCGACGGCGGCAAATTATCGTTAGACGCTTATCACAAGGACGGGAGAATCCATATTCAAATCAGCGACACGGGCCAAGGCATGTCCAAAGATACTCAAGAGCGATTGTTCATTCCTTTTTATTCGACAAAAAATAATTCCATGGGTTACGGTTTGTTTGAGACGCAGCGCATCATCAACGAACATCAGGGCGCAATTTCCATTGAAAGCGAATTGAAAAAAGGGACTCGCGTTTATGTTCAATTGCCTGCCGTCAGAATAGAAGAAGTCGAAACCAACAAAGTTGTTTGATTTTTTGCTCGGATGGATCAGTCGAGAGTTTTCATGGCGCTCTGATCTTTTTTTATCGGGCGAGGCGCAGAATTTTTTCTGAAAAAGCGGTCGTGCTGTTCGATGGATTGCCGTTTAAGACAATTCATTGAGAATTTTGCCGCCGCGGTGTTAGCGGATTTTTTTTAATAGTACAAAAAAAGTATTGCTATTTTGCAAAAAAATATTAAGTTAGTCTTAAAACGTTCACAAAAGAAAACGTGACTTGCCATGCTGTTTGACAAGAAAATTCTTGCTGTAGATGACGATTCTGACAACTTAACCATCTTTAAACTTCTGCTCAATAAATCCGGGTATCAGGTGGTCTGCGCCGCGAGCGGGAAAAAAGCGCTGGAAAAGGTGCGGGAAACATTTTTTCCCATTGCTTTGCTCGATGTCAGAATGCCCGGCATGGATGGGATTAAGTTGCTGCAAAAAATAAAAGAAATTTCTCCCGAAACCATGGTGACGCTTATCACCGCTTACGGCAGGCCGGACGATATTCGTCGCGCGTATCAGGCGAAAGTGTTTGATTTTATTGATAAACCAGTGGATAATAAGCTACTGATATTGAAAGTAAAAGCGGCTTATGAACAATTTTTGATTCAATCGAGAAACTCTCATTTTAGAAAAAAAATTATGCATCGCTATCCCGCCGAGGCGATTGTTCACAAAGGTTCTGTCATGCGCGCGCTACTTGATCGCGTCGAGAAGCTCGCTCAAAGCGAGGAAACTATCCTGATTTTGGGTGAGAGCGGAACCGGCAAGGAACTTGTCGCTAGAGCGGTGCACTGGTTCAGCCCCCGCCGCGATAAAATTTTTCGCGCAATCAACGCCACAACATTTGACGAAAATCTGTTAGCGAGCGAATTGTTCGGTCACGAAAAGGGCGCCTTTACCGGAGCAGAAAAAACTCGCATCGGCTTTTTTGAAAGGTGCCACCGGGGCACGCTTTTTTTAGACGAAATCGGCGACATCAGCCCCGCGATGCAGGCCAAATTACTGCGTGTGGTGGAGGAGAAAAAACTGATTCGCATGGGCAGCAGCGATCCCATTGATGTGGACACTCGCGTGATTTTGGCGACCAATCGCGATTTGGAAAAGAAAATTAAGGCAAAAGAATTCCGTGAGGATCTGTATTATCGAATTAAAACGTTCACAATCACTGTCCCGCCTTTGCGAGAAAGAAAAACCGATATTCCGCTTTTAATAAATTTCATGCTCTCGGGCCATGATGTGAAAATTTCCGACGAAACCGTGAAAACACTGCTCAGGTATGACTATCCCGGGAATGTTCGCGAATTGGAAATCATCTTAAAAAATGCGCTTTTCAATCAAGAGAACGGAACGATTGAAATTAATCACTTGCCGCCAGACGTGTCGGGCAAAATCGTTTCCGGAAGCGGATACAATGAAATTTTTCAAGAAAAGTGGAGTCAGGCGAAGGCCGATTTCGAGAAACTGTACATCGAACAATTGATGAAGCAGGCCGATGGAGTTGTCGCTCGCGCAGCGCGATTATCTGGTATCGACCGCAGCGATCTGCATCGAAAACTCAGGCGTTACGGCATCAAATATCATGAAAATGACTGATGTCAATTACAGCGGCCTTCACCCGAATCCTTTTTTTACAGGAATCAAAACAATTTGTCCTGCCACAAGCCGTCGCGGATTAGAAATCTTGTTTACTTTTTGAATCACCCGCCAATCCGTGCCATAAACTTTTTCCAGATCAACAAGCCGTTCCCCTGCGCGAACTTTGTGCGCCAGGAGATCGTAGTTCCCCTCTTGCCGGAAAAGCGGAATGGATTCATAATTTTGATGGGCCTGATTTTGGGTGCTAAGGGCTTCTTTGAATTCGTGGATTCTCTGCTCGACATCCTTCCGCATTTTTACCGGATTGCAGCGGATTTCCAGCCAGCCCGAGGCAAAAGCAAAAACCAAAATTACCAGCAGAAAAAATGAGAGCCGAATCAAACCAATCACCCCCTTCCAGATACTTGCGATTAAGCCTGTTAGAGCAGCCATTTTATTTCCTCCTGTTATTTAGTGGTTCTCTATTAGTTCCTCTTTCAAATTTTATGCCAGACAAAAATATAGCAATGCGTGCTATTAAAAACAAATATTTAGCAAAAAATGACGAAGATGGGAGTTTAATGATTGGGGGATATTTTCATCAACAAGAGAGGAAAATATTCACCAGTTCGGTCAGAGAACGAACAAACTAGTGGTTTTCAAAAAAATTGACTGATTTTGTCTTGAAGTCACAGGAATTAAATGGCAAGAATATCATGGTTTTTCAGAAGTTGCCAATTCTTTTCCCGGTAGTTGCCAATTCTTTTCCCGGTAGTGGGGAAGAATTTCCGAAGAAACAATTGTGGTTGAATTTTCAGAAAATTTTTTCATTGTGTAATAGCGAGGGTTCGTGGCGTACCAGTTGGCGATGAATGTTTTTTCTCCTGAAGTCAAAATAAAATTTGCCCCGGAAAAATCGTTCAGGCGGATCAATTTTTGACGCAGAAAGACTTCGTTCAATTCATGGCGCGAATCGCCCAACAAATAAAAAAAATATTTCTCCGAATCAGTCGCCCCCTGCGGGTGAAACTTTTTTGAAAATGTAAGTTTTTCGAAAATTGTGCCGTTGTGGAAGAAGACGTACTTTTGTCCGTTTTGTTCAGCTACAAAAGGATGAACGTTTTTACCATCGATGCTTCCCTGTGAAGCTCGGCGGGTGTGCAAAATGAATAAATTCGTTCCCAAATTACGAAGTTCGTCTATTTTGTGGTCATCAAAAATAGCTCTCACTGATTTGTGTACGACGAGCCCCCCGTCCTGTAAATAACAAGCTCCCCAGCCATCCGCATGACGAAATTGCTGTTTGGCATTTTCTTCGTGACGCTCATTTTTGTCAAGCGCCATGATAATCATATCGTCGATGAGCGTGTCAGTGTCAAATTTTCCTCTGGCGAAGATCATGCGGCACATGGTAACTTCCCTCTAGCGAATCATCAACATTTTTCGCGAATCAGTCCAGCCTGGTGATTTAATTTGACAAAAATAGAGTCCGCTCGTTGCCAGCTCTCCCGTGTCTGTCAAACCGTCCCACTGCAGTAAATGTTTTCCCGCATTTTGTTTTCCCGAAAAAAGCGAACGGATTTTTTGCCCCTGAATGTTGAAAATATTCACTGTGACTTGCGTTGTTTGCGGCAAATCGTATTCAATTGTCGTTGTTGGGTTGAACGGATTGGGATAATTCGGATAAAGCCGAAAATCCGACGGCGCCGGAGCGAAATTTTTCTCATCGACGGAAACGTAAAGCCGCGGCAGTTGGACGTGCTCTTCCTTAGTACTAATCGTAAAAATTGCCACCTGATAGCTGTCTATCCATAAAGTCAATTTTTCCAGTTCTGCGCCAGTCAGCATTTGAGATGTGTCGTGATACAAATCATTCAGATAGTAAGTTTCTTCGGAAGAAAAACCTCCGCTGAATTCCGTCCAACTGGCTGGTTGTACATTGAGCTCAAAAGAGACAGGCTGACCGCTGAAATTCATGACGACCAATCCGTTTGAATCCCGGTTGGGTCTGCCAAAAGCGTAAATAGCAGAAGACGTGGCGCTCAGCACCGGCTGCATGTTTTTATCCATGCTGTCGATATTGCCGTCGCCGTTCGTGTCTTCCATTTGTCGGCGGAAAGCGGGGAATTGCGCACGAATTTGAGTTAATTTCTGATAATGTCCAGCCAGAATTTCCGCCGGAGGATTGTGCCAGTTGACAGTTGAGCGAACACGGTAATCTTTGTCGCCGCCCATGCCGTAGCCCATGCCGACTTCCTGTCCCTGATAGAGCAGGGGGATACCCGTTGCCATAAAAATAGCAGTGGAAACCGGAATGGTTTTTTCAACGCTGCGATAGCGATATGCCACACGATCTTCATCCTGGTTTTCCAGAAATCGAAGGTAAAATGAATTGGGTCCGGGACGAAAACCTGAATTATAAAGCCTGGAATTTAAAGTGCTGATGGAAGGAAATCCCCAAATCGCATCTTTCAGAGACCAGTCATAAGCCAAGTCCACTCCGCCGTCGCGATCGCCATAAAGGAGTTCTGTTCCTGATCCGGTACCATGAGTTTCGCCAAGTAGCAAAATATCTGCTTTTGTGGCACGCAGCGCCTGACGCAATGGTTGGTCAAAATTTTCTCTGCCATAGCGGCGGTGAGGCCCCCAGTAAACATCAAAACGAAAACCGTCGATGTCAAATTCTCGCAGCCAGTAAGTGTAAACATCCAGCATGTATTGTCTGGCTTCATCGTCAGACCAGTTCCAATTCAGCAGTGCATCTGAAAAACCGCAGTAGTAAACAATTCCGTCGTTGGAAATGCATTGCCCCAGACCATTGTCATTGTGCTGAATAATTTCGTGTTGATAAAAATCGTAGTAGCGGCTGAATTTTCGTTTGGAACGCACGTCCAGCGCGATTGGATGCGAGCGGCTGCTGTGATTTGGTGTCACATCTAAAATGACGCGCAGTCCCATGTCGTGAGCCGTTTGCACGAATTGTTTGAAATCATCATTTGTGCCATAAAATGGCTCCACATTGTAAAAATCCACGATGTTATAGCCGATGTTGGCT
>JAADFU010000157.1 GCA_013152715.1 Calditrichota bacterium | reverse complement strand
AATCCGCATCTGGAGATTTTCAAACAGAAAGGCGTGGAAGTGCTTTACTCCTACGATCCCATTGATGAGTTTGTGCTCTCCGGTTTGAGTCAATACAAGGAAAAAATGATCGTTTCCGCGGATCAGGCGGATCTGGAATCTTTGAAAGAGATAAAAACCGAAAAAGATGAGAAAAAGGAAGAGAAAGAAAAAGAAGAAAAGCCGTCTGATAGCGAATTGGGAAAATTGTGCACGAGAATGAAAAATATCCTCGGCGATCAAGTGGAAGAAGTGCGCTTGTCACAGCGTTTGACTGACAGTCCGGCAGTGCTGGTGACGGCAGAGGGGGGCATTTCGGCACAGATGTCCAGAATTATGCAAATCGTGAATAAAGACACGCCGCCGCCGAAGAAAGTCATGGAGATCAACCCGGATCATTCGCTTATTCGGAATATGCTCAAAATGTACCAGAAAGATGCTAAAGATAAGTATCTTGAGAAATTGGTCAATCAATTATTTCAGGTATTGATGCTGCAAGACGGTTTTTTGCTCGATCCGCATCGGCTGATTGCTGATGTGCAGGATTTGATTGGTGATGCGGCGAATTGGTATCTGAAGGAAAAATAGTGGAAATTAAGGTGTGCCCACCTTCAAGGTGGAGTACACCTTAAAAAGACCTCAAAGCGGAGAAAAAGTGAAAACCAGAAAATTAGGCAAAAATGGTCCCGAGTTGAGCGTCATCGGTCTGGGCGCCTGGGCAATCGGTGGCCCCTGGCAATGGGGCTGGGGCAAACAGGACGATGATGATTCTATTCGCACGATTCATCGCGCGCTGGATTTGGGAATTAGCTGGATCGATACGGCGCCGGTTTACGGTCTCGGTCATTCTGAGGAAATTGTCGGACGCGCTCTCAAGGGAATTCGTGAAAAGTTTTTTATCGCCACAAAATGCGGACTTGTCTGGAACAGCAAGGGAAAAATCCGCAATGATTTGTCGCCGGTGAGCATCCGCAAAGAGGCAGAGGACAGCTTGCGTCGGCTGGATACGGATTACATCGATTTGTTTCAATTTCACTGGCCTGATCCGAATATGCCGGTAGAAAAGTCTTGGGAAACAATGGTTAGACTGAAAGATGAAGGCAAGATTCGTTACCTGGGCGTTTCCAATTTTGATGTGGAATTGATGCAGCGGGCGGAAAAAATTGCTCATATTGATTCACTGCAGCCGCTCTACAACATGCTCGACAGGGGCGCGGGAAAGGAAATTTTGCCTTTTTGCCAGAAGAATGGCACGGGCGTCGTCGTTTACAGCCCGATGAAATCCGGCTTGTTGACCGGAAAGTTTGATGCGGAAAGATTAGCCGCGGACGATTGGCGGCGTAAATCACACGATTTTCGAGAACCGAAATTGTCGAAAAATCTGGCTTTAATTGATGCGCTTCGTCCGTTTGCAGAAAAATTTGACGTCACGGTGGCGCAGTTAGCAATCGCCTGGGTTTTGCGGAACGAGGCGGTAACTTCAGCGATCGTTGGCGCGCGTGGGCCCGATCAAATTCAGGAAACAGCCGCTGCGGCGAACGTTAAAATTGAACCGGAAGATTGGGATGAAATTGATCGTCTCATTGAAAAATTGAACTAACCTGACTGTCGAGTTCGAAATGATTAGATCGAGAGGAATGATTTTTTGAATTTGAAACGAATTTTCGGAGAACAAAAAAGTTTCTGGCTGGCGACTGCTGGTCATTTTTTCAATGATTATTACAACGGCTTCCTTTCGCCGCTACTGCCAATTATTGTTGATAAATTACAACTTTCGCTCATGTCTGCCGGATCGCTCATGTCCATTTTTGCCATTTCCAACTCGCTGGTGCAGCCGGTCGCGGGCTTTATCGCGGATCGCATTCGGCGCTATTATTTTGTTCTCTTCGGCCCGGTGGTGGCTGGCGTTTTTATGGGATTCATTGGCTGGACTAATTCCTACTGGACGCTGCTGATCATTCTCTGTTTGAGCGGAATCGGCACAGCGTTTTTTCATCCTCAGGCTGCGGCATTAGTTGGCAGGGGAAATCACCAGCGGCAAGGGCTTGCCATGTCCACTTTTAACACGGCTGGCGTACTGGGCGTGACGCTGGGTAATATCAGCATTATTCCCGTCATTCAATCATTCGGATTGCGAGCGACAATTTTTACGGTGTTGTTCTCGGCACTGTTTTTTCTGACGTTTTTTCGTTACGTGATCGGGTCGGATGCGCCAATCATTTCCTATCGGGAGAGGCCCAGAGTTTTTGACCTCGTTCGAAAAAATCGGCAACTCATTTTCAAATTAAATTTTCTGGTTATTGCGCGCGCGACGCTCGTTTTGGCATTCTCCGGATTCATTCCGCTTTATCTGACATCGCGAGGTCATTCGGTTTTCACCGGAGCTTTGGGATTGGCGGTATTTCAATTTTCATCAATCGCCGGCATTTTTCTCGGCGGCCACTTTTTTGATCGCTGGGGCGGCAAAAAAGTGCTGGCTTTTTCCTACTTTTTCGTGTTTCCGTTCACGTTGGCTTTTTTGCATTTGCCGCTGACCGTCGGATTAATTTTTGTAGCGATGATCGGATTTTCGCTCAATTCGTCCACTGCGGTGAACATTGTGTTGGGGCAAAAAATTTCCCTGGAAAATGCCAGTTTCATGTCGTCGCTGATGATGGGATTAGGTTGGGGAATCGGCGGCTTGATCATGACGCCGTTGGGAGCGTTAGCTGACAAAATTGGTTTGTCCGACATGTTCGTTTTTGCCAGCTTAATTTCAGTCATTGCTTTTGTTGTCGTATTATTTATTTCTTTTCCTGACAGTGAACCAGAAAAAAAAGGTTAAATTTTGCCATTTTGATTGAAATTTTCATTTTCTTTTTTTTGAAATCACGATTTCCAGCGCCAATAAAAACAAGACGGCAAAGAATCCCCACAAAAGGGAGCGGCGAATGCGGTAGGTTCTTGCTCCTTCGGTCGGGTAAAAAGAATATGCCAGCGGTGGTTTGAAAAAATATCTTTGCAAATTTCCCAGGAAAAAAGTGCGGTCTTTTAACAAACCTGTGTAAATGGTTCGCACATCTTCTACGTTCGGCGGCCGGCGAAATTTGAGAATCGCCTGCGGGATAAATTCCGATTTCACGACGCGATTGCACAAGCGAAAAG
>JAADFU010000156.1 GCA_013152715.1 Calditrichota bacterium | reverse complement strand
ATTGATCCGGTTCTGTGGGATCGTCCGTAATTGTAAATCCGGTCAAATCTACCGCATCATCTCCGGCATTGTACAATTCAATCCAGTCTTCATATTCACCGTCTTCGTCGGTATTGATGGTTTCGTTTCCGGCAAGAAATTCGTTGATAACAATTTCCGGCAACGGAGTCGGAGGCGAAACAATATGATTTGCCGCCGCTGGTGTCGGATCTGTTGTCAACTTGAAACTGCCGCTACCATCAACATCCCGCGCCAAAGAAATATCATCGGTTTGCTCGCCAAAAGTGAGCGTGTCGATTGCTGTACCGTCCGATGCGTAAAGACCGACAAATTCTCCGCCTTTTTTCAGTGAAAAATTGGTGTGCAATTCACCGGTCGTACGATCCTTTTTGGATGCCCACACCAGCAAAAACTCATGCGAGCCAAGCGTCACCGCTGGAAATGTCCATTGAATTGATCCGGTTCTGTGGGATCGTCCGTAATTGTAAATCCGGTCAAATCTACCGCATCATCTCCGGCATTGTACAATTCAATCCAGTCTTCGTATTCACCGTCTTCATCGGTATTGATGGTTTCGTTTCCGGCAAGAAATTCATTGATGACAATTTGTGAATAAAGATGAGTCGAGAGAAGAGCAGAAATGATGACAAAGAAAATTATAAATACACTCTTTGTTTTCATGGTGCTACTCCTTCAATATAAATTGTGCTATTTTTAATATTTCTATCAGTTAACAGGTAAATAATAATGTAACTGCATTAATATTAAGGCCAACAAGAAGCATCTTGATTTATTATACAAAATTAATTGTTTTTATGCAACATTTTTTTGCTCTTAATAGCAAAAAAATGTTGCATAACAATTTAGCATTCTTGATTCGCAAAAACATACATGAAGCGATCTTCACTCTTGCGGTCTTTGGATTGCTTTTACCACACCATCATTTTTCTATTTAGAAAAATTCGTGAAACTTATTTTTATAGACATGGTAAAAATTGTACTTTTTGCCATCACAAAACTCTAAAACGATTAAAATTAACATAGGAGCTTCTTCATGAAAAAGATCCCTTTTTTGCTTGCTTTTTTTGCAATCATCTTTTTAGCTTTTCATACAAGTTTTGCCTGCACCAACTTTCTCATCAGCAAAGGCGCCTCCAAAGATGGCTCGACAATGATCACTTACGCGGCTGATTCGCATGTGCTTTACGGCGAACTTTATTACACGCCGCCGGGCGATCATCTTCCCGGAGAAATGCTGGAAATTTACGAATGGGACACGGGAAAATTTCTCGGTAAAATTAAACAAGTCCCTCATACCTACGCCGTTGTCGGAAATATGAACGAACATCAGGTTTCCATTGGCGAAACGACCTGGGGTGGCAGACACGAGTTACGCAACAAAAATGCAATTATGGATTACGGCAGTTTAATGTACGTGGCTCTGCAGCGCGCAAAGACCGCCCGCGAAGCGATTCAAGTAATGACTCAATTAGTTGAAAAATACGGCTACTATAGCTCTGGCGAAACATTTTCCATCGCCGATCCCAACGAAGTGTGGATCATGGAAATGATCGCCAAAGGTCCCGGCAAGAAAGGCGCGGTCTGGGTGGCGCGACGCATTCCTGACGGCTACATCTCTGCGCACGCTAATCAGGCGCGCATCAGGCAGTTCCCGCTGAACGATCCGAAAAATTGTCTTTACGAAAAAGACGTCATCAATTTAGCGCGAGAGAAAGGCTATTTTTCCGGACGAAAATTTCAGTTTCGCCGATGCCTACGCTCCGCTGGATTACGGCGCGCTGCGATTTTGCGAAGCGCGAGTGTGGAGCATGTTTCGGCGCGCGGCTCCGTCGCTGAATTTGTCCATCGCTTACGTCAATGGCGTTCCCGGCGCAGAACCGCTGCCGTTGTGGATCAAGCCGGATAAAAAATTGTCCGTGCGCGATGTCATGGAACTGATGCGTGACCATGACCATTTTGAGGGTACGGAATTTGACATGACCAAAGACATCGGCGCTGGGCCTTACAAATTGCCTTATCGCTGGCGTCCTTTGACCTGGGAAGTCGATAGCGTCACTTACTGCAACGAGCGGGCTATTTCCACGCAACAGACAGGATTTTCTTTTGTCGCCCAGGCGAGAAATTGGCTGCCCGATCCAATTGGTGGCGTTTTCTGGTTCAGCGTGGACGACACGTACAGCACGGTTTACGTTCCGATTTACTGTTCCATTACCGAAGTACCAAAAAGTTACGCCGTAGGAACCGGTGATTTTCAGCACTTCACGTGGGAATCGGCATTTTGGGTGTTCAATTTTGTGTCCAATTATTGCTACCTGCGCTACAGCGACATGATTCAGGACGTGCAAAAAGTGCAGCGACAATTGGAAGGCAAATTTTTCGCTGATCAGCCGAAAATCGAGCAAGCAGCTCTTGCGCTGTACAAACAATCGCCGCGTTTGGCAGTTGATTATTTGACTCAATATTCTGTGAAGACATCAAATGCAACGGTTAAGCGCTGGAAGAAATTAGGCGAGTTTCTCATCTACAAATATCTTGATGGCAATGTGAAAGATGAATTTGGCAAAGTGCACCATCCAGGCTATCCGAAAAGCTGGTATCGCCGTATCATTGAAGATACCGGCGATCACTTTAAAATGAAAAATATCAAACATTGAGGAAATATGAAAAAAACCGATGTGCCGGACTATATTCGTCCTGTGGCGCTGGGAATTTTCAAAAAAAACGATGAAATCCTCGTTTTTCGCGGGCATGATTTCCACTCGAACGAAGATTTCTACCGGCCTCTGGGCGGCGGAATCGAATTCGGCGAAACCGGCAGCAAAGCGCTGAAGCGCGAGATCATGGAAGAAATGGGTGCAGAGATTGGTAATGTCGAATATCTGGCAACGCTTGAAAACATCTTTTCTTTGAACAACCAGACTGGGCATGAAATCGTGCTCGTGTATCGCGCCGATTTCTCGGAGGCAGAAATTTATCAGCGCAAAAAATTTCAAATCACCGAAGACGATCTCGAGCCGTACGATGCCTGCTGGAAGAATTTGAAAGAGTTCGAAACAGATGAAGCGATTCTGTATCCGGAAGGAATTTTAGAGATAATAATGCGTGCGGATTAAAAGTTATCCGAATCTGCCAATTTTATTTGCATTTTAAAATTGTGGTGCAGACGATCTTGAATCGCACAAAAAACATCATTGGAACTTTGATTTGTTATTTTGTGCGATCACTGCACCGGTTCAATCGCCTGATTCTGTTTATTTTTTTGACAATGATCCCGGATTTCACCACGACCATCACATCACAAATGTTTTTGGCGCTGAATTTCAAACAGTCCACGTCTTATTTTTGGAAAGGGCATCTGTCGGAGCAGTCAGGGAATCTATTTCGAGCATCAAATTTTCTCGAGGGGAACAATCTTTTTGACCGGCGTTATCAGGATATTGAATTTGTGCTGCGCCCGGGCCACTGGCTCCAGGCCGGCATTAAATATCAAAAATAGATGAAGAATGTAATCTCAACAGAGAATTTGGAACTGATTCATTAAAAATCAGGTAACAGTATTGACAATTCTCTTGTTTTGAAAAAATAAAATCAGGGAACGAAAAAGTGAAAAAATCCACCGATGCTATTATCGCCTTTTTATTTGAAAATTCCATGTTTTTGATCATTGGCACTATTGCCGGGCTTGTCTGGGCAAATTTGAGTTACGAATCCTATGAACATGTCAAGCATCTTGTATTCATCAAAAAGTTTCTTTTCGGCACACTGCAAGGTGACGGCTCCCATGCTGTTGATTTTCATTATTTCATTAACGATTTTATGATGGCGACATTTTTTGCGATTGCCGGAAAAGAAGTCTGGGAAGCCACTATGGCTAAAGGGCCTTTAAGTGATATGAAACGCGCTGCCGTGCCGATTTTCGCTGCTGTCGGCGGTATGGTGGTGCCGGCGGGGATTTATTTATTCGGCGCGTATTTGTCGGGACAATACAATGAATTAAGCACCGGCTGGGCTATTCCCGGCGCTACAGACATCGCCTTCAGCTACATGATCATACGACTCATTTTTGGGCCGGGTCATCCTGCCGTTCCGTTCCTTTTGCTGTTAGCCATCGTCGATGACGCCATCGGGCTAATGATTTTGGCAATTTTTTATCCGCAGGAAGAAGTGCAGTTTGCCTGGATGGCTTTGCCGGTGATCGCATTTGGCATTGGCTATTTGTTCAATCGCATAAAAATCGCCAGTTTTTGGCCTTATCTTTTGGTTCCGGGATTCATTTCATGGATTGGTTTTGCCAAAGCTGGTCTGCATCCGGCGCTGAGTCTGCTGCCAATTATTCCTATCATGCCGCATGCCCATTCTGACAAAGGTCTTTTCAACTGGCAGGAAATGGAAGACACAACTGACACACTCACTCGTTTTGAAAAATGGTGGAAAAATCCCGTTGAACTCGTGCTGATGTTGTTCGGCTTTCTTAATGCTGGGGTGCTGTTCAGCGCCGTCGGCGCTCCGACAGTACTTGTTCTCAGCGGACTTTTACTGGGAAAGCCAATCGGCATCTGGCTCAGTACGATGATCGCAGCGAAAGGTCTGAAATTGGGGTTACCCAAAGGCATCTCGCAAAAAGAGTTGCTCGTTGTCGGTTTTGCCGCCGGAATTGGTTTCACAGTTGCACTGTTTGTCGCTACTGTCGCTTTTCCGGCAGGGCCTGTACAGGATGCCGCCAAAATGGGTGCACTCGGTTCTTTCATTGCAGTACTGATCACATTTGCTCTGGCGAAAATTCTCAGGGTTGGAAGATATCAAAAATGATCCACGCAATTTCAGGCAGAAAAAAATACTTGCAACTTTATTTAAAAATAGCTACATTTATTCAAATTTAGTTCTTTGCAAATAATGTCATCGGTGCTCAAAGTGCCTAACAGGGAAAGCGGTGAAAATCCGCTGCAGCCCCGCTACTGTAACGAGCTACGAACGTCACACAACTCCGTCTACTACGAATTGCCACTGTCCGAATTTCATGGATGGGAAGGCGTGACAAGTAGGTTTGAAGCTCGAAGCCAGGAGACCTGCCGCATGACTGACTCCAGCAAAACCTTCGCGGGAGAGGTTTGGAATGAAATCG
>JAADFU010000155.1 GCA_013152715.1 Calditrichota bacterium | reverse complement strand
AATTTGAGCAAGCGAAATGCAGCTTCAAATCCGGCAATTTCATCCCCATGCGTGCCGCCCAAAATCAGCGCCGTGGGTCCCTCTTTTTCTCCTTGAAAACGAAATACTGGCGTCTGGTAAGGTGTGTCTTTCATCAGCACGCGATAAACGAACGAATCCGCAGACCAAAATTGCTCGTGAATCGTCCTCGCCTCTGGTGTTAAATAAGCGAAATTGTTCGCGGCGCAGGAGATGGTTAAAATGGAGAAGATGAAGTAAATGAATTTTCGCAAGTGATGGTGGGAATGGGTCATTGTGAGTTCTCCAAAGGATTTTTTGATTCACAGAAGTTGCATCAAGGACAAAAAATAATGGAAACTACGAAAAACACGAAGTCCATGAGGGAATAGTAATGATTCTTAACATTATTATTTAGGTAAGTTTTGTATTCTTTTTACTTCCTATGTGTTTTTATTTACTGTATGGTTATTTCTTTGTAGCTCCAAAAATATTTTTGATACAGCCTCAAAGGTGTTGTGTGTTTAGCGGGAGAAGCAAAATTTAAGACTAAACTGTTCTATTTTTAAGAAATTAATACACGCTTCCGCGATAATCAATATCATATACATAAATAACTCTTTGCTCTCTATCGATGCGGAAAATAACACGAATGGCTCCAATGCGCATTCTGTAGAAACCCTGCCATTCACCTTTGAGTTTCCGTATGTGTAATTCTTGAAATGGTATGAAGCCGGATTCTTCAATGGTTTGCAGCAGCATTTTAATCTTCAGCCGAATTTTTTCTTGCTCTCTCTTACCGGACTTTTCAATAAATTTGCGGGCACTGGAGCTAAATTTTATGTTCATTTTTTTACCCAGTCTGTCATGTCAACAAATTCAGATTCATTGAAAATTTTCGGCGTTGGCTGCTTTTGTAATATTTCATCCATTTCCTTTTTGCTGACATAAGGGATAAGAATTTCCATTATCGATAATCTTTCTTCCTGAATGACTTCCCGGATACTTTTTTTAATTAATGATGCTAATTGTTCATCATTCATTTTGTTTAATCCTTGATTTGGTTTTAAACTATTAGTCAAATAAAATGTAAAAAAAAAATGTTTTAAAGACAAGTGTTTTTTTGTGCTATTTACTCAAAACCAATTTCCTGACCACATTTTTCACCGGTTTCCCATTCATTGGTGCAAATTGCATTTGATAAAAATAAATTCCGCTGGCAACATCATTCGCATTCCAGCGAAGCTGATATTCGCCCACAGATTTTTGTTCGGACAGAAGCGTGGCGACACTTCTTCCCAGCACATCAGTAATTTTTACTGTCACAAACCCTGAACTTGACAATTGAAAAGCAATCGTAGTTGTTGCATTGAACGGGTTGGGATAATTTTGAAATAGTTGAAACTTGTTCGGAATATTTTTTTTGGTTTTTTCTGCCAGCACAGAAGTTGTCATGCCGGTGTAGAATTCATTCAATTTGCGAAAGGCATAATTTGCCAGCTCATCTTCCAGCGAAAGCAACGAATCTGTAGAGAAACCACTTTGCCGCCAGACGGAAATTTTATCTTCAAAAGCGATGAAAATCGAATCTTCCGCCGGAAATGTCTTTGTCCAGAGTCCGCCTCCCTGACCGTCGAGTAATTTGTAGGAGTCAATGTAATTGTCGTTGGGTGCGTAGTCAAAAAGCACGCTGCGAATATTGCGGGCGATGTCGCACAACGGAGCGGAATTGCTGCCTCTGGCAATATTTGGGGTTTGCCCGACAGGAAAATAGGGAACAGCCATGGAACCGGCTGGTTGCCCCAAAATGACCCACATCGTTGACAGGAAGGGAGACTCGCCGGGTAAAATTCCCTGAATGACGGCTGTGGAGACCGAAGTGGAGCGACAAATGCTCACTCCGGTGTAAATGTAGCCAAAAGGTCTGTCAGAGCGCCAGCGCGAAGGATAGGGCACAGGAACAGGTTGGCTGTCAAAGTCGGAAAAATCGCGCATTTGATAGCGAAGAATCGAACGATAATTCAAACTGTCGCCTTGATGAAATTCTGAAATGAGAGTCCTTTGCCTGCGATAGCGTTCGATGCTGTGAATTCCGTCATGAAGTCCGTTTTTAGCTTCGCCATTAAAAGCGAAATTTGTGCGCAGCACATAGCCCAGAGGCGCAACTGATTCATCGTTGGCATCGAATTTCCAGTATTCGTGACCTGCTGTCTCGAAAATGGCAGCGCCGCCGCTGGCGTCAATCACAGCGAAATTCGCCTGCGTCTTTCGTCCAGAAGAATTTGTAGCGATAAGCAAATCCTCGAAATCGGCAATGTTATCGCAAGTGCGCAAAGCTTCTTTCATGAAGCTGCCGTTTCCCATGCCTGAACTGGCTTTTTCCAGGTCTTCGGAAAGGGAGTTGACAATGGCAAATCCTTTCTCGTTGACGCCCATCCAGGGGAGCGTGCTTCCGGCTGTTATGACAGCGATGTATGCGTTAGGGTAGGAGTCGAAATAATAAACTTCGTTGTCAGGAGCAGATTTGTAGTCGCGCGTCTTCCAGACCAGCGGTCTGCCGTCTGCCGTGGCACGACCGGACGCCACGCCGATGGTGCATTCATCCAGATCATCAAAAATTTGCGCTGATAAAAATTGGAACGTGAACAGAAAAATCGCGATAGTAAGAATTAAGAATTTCTTCAATCTCATGGTTCAAATCTCTTTATTTTAATATCCAAGCGCCGCGCCCGATCTTCTCGGATCGGAACAGCCAATCCAGGTTTTATTTTCCTCGTCCCGCACAATCAATTGCACACCACCAAAATACATGTCCATTGGGCTCATGATTTCAATGGGATGACCCATTTTTTTGAGCGAATCGATGAGCGGTTTGGAAAAACTGCCTTCGACTGGCAGCGTGGTTGTCCATTTTCTGCTGCAAAATCTGGGCGCTAAATTTGCTTCAATCGGATTTTTTTGAAAATCAATCAAATTGCAAATGACTTCAACAAGCGTGGAAATAATCGTTCCCGAACCTGGAGAACCAATCACAATAGCAGGGTTTCCGTCGCGAAAAAGAATAGTGGGCGAAATTGTTGAACGCGGTTGTTTGTCCGATTCTGCCTGGTTGATCGGGCTCATGGGTGAAAAGCTGGTCATACCGTTGTTTAGCAAAAATCCGCAAACAGACAGACCGCAGCCC
>JAADFU010000154.1 GCA_013152715.1 Calditrichota bacterium | reverse complement strand
AACGCCGGGGTACTTTTTACGGATATTTTTCATCTGCAAAACAATTTCATTCATCAACTCAACCCTCGCCTTAAATCCAAATTTTTCGCCAGCCAATCGTATAAAATCGGAATTACAGTCAGCACAAAAACTGCCGAAGCGATCAGCCCGCCGATGGTTGCCAGCGCCAGCGAGAACCAAATACTTTTTTCTTCGTGTGAAAATAAAACCAAAGGCAGCAAACCAAAAACTGTCGTTGCCGTGGTCATTAAAATCGGACGCACGCGATCGGCGGCACCAGTGATTATGGCCGTTCGCCTGTCTTTTTCCAGCTTGCGTACTGCATTGATGTGATCAACCAAAATAATGGCATTATTCACTACAATTCCCGAAAGAAAAACCACACCGATGTAGGCGGAGCGGTCAAAGTTAGTCGCGGTGAGATAAAAAATCAGAAAAATGCCGATCAGCGCCAGCGGAATGGTCAGAATCACGATGAACGGTTGGCGCAAGGACTCGAACAATGCAGCCGTGACCATAAACACGAGTAAAATCGAGAGTGCCAGCACCTGATAAATTTGCTTTTTTTCCTCCTTTTTCATAAACATCCATGTCGCTCGCTCCAACTCGTATCCCGGCGGAAAATGCGAAGTCTTCAAAATAGATTCTATTAGACGATCTCCTAATTTGTAGGGTCCCCGGTACTCAAAAGTAATCCAGCGCTGATATTGCTGGTCTTCGCGAACAATGCGAGACATGACCTTTCGCTCACTGATTTCCGCCAGATGTTTCAAGCGCACCGATTCTCCGGAAGCAGATCGAATCGGCACATTTTGCAAATCCCGCAAAGTGAAATGCTGAAAACCTTTAAATTTTATTTTGTAAGCAAATTCTCTTCCGTTTATCTTCAGTTTTTGCCAGGCTAAATTTTCCCGCAAATAGTTCCGCAATTGATTCAACACTTCCACATTGGTGAGATGATATTTAGCGACGTTGCCACGATTCAGCGAAAGGAGAATTTCACGGCGGTCGTCGCCCCAGCCAAAGCCTGAACTGCTCACATCCACATTGCGCACGCGCACATTGCGTTTCAGCCGCTGTCCCACGAATTCTGCATATTTCTTTACCTGATTATAATTGTAGCCGAGCATTTTCAAGCGAAACGACGGTGTCGAGCCACCGCCACCGCTGTAAAATCCGGGGCCGAATCCGTAAACGCCGACAACCATGCCGGCCAATTGCGTAGCAGCCGCGGTCATATTTTCTTTGACAATCAACGGCACTGCGGAAAAAATCAACGAATCAGGGAAAGTCACTCTGATGTAAGCCGTTTCATTGGTGACGCGGGTGTAAAATTTTTCCACGCCCTGCTGCTGTTTTAACTTTTCCTCAAAAAATCTCGCCAATTGATCCGTTGTTTCAATGTCCGCACCGGAAGGCATGCGCGCCCAGATGGCAATATATGTTTCCTCGCCCCATGCCCAGATACTTCCTTTGGTCACATGTTTGTCGAACAATTTATAACTTCCCCAAAAACAAAAAATAGTGACCAGCAACACAATAATTTTGTGGCGTAAAATCCAGCGCAACGTTTTTTCGTAAAAATTTCGCAATTTCTGATCAAGAAGTCCTGACCTTTCAAAATCGGCGGTCAGTGTGAATTCCCGAATCAGCAATTGATGAGAAAGAGAAGGAATGAGCGTAAATGCCACTAAAAGCGAAGACATGAGCGAAAGCCCCACGGCTGCCACAAAAGGAATGTAATAGAGCCGCAGTTCACCAGTCAAATAAAGAAAGGGAATGAACGCCGCCACTGTCGTCAAAGTGGCAGCCACAATCGCCAGCGCTACGGCTGAAGTGCCGGCAGCGCAGGCTTCTGCCACCGGAATCCCTTTCTGCCAATGCCGGTGAATGCTGTCCAGAACCACGATGGCGTTATCCACCAACATGCCGAATCCCAGCGACAGCCCTGCCAGCGTGAGCAGATTCAGCCCGATATGCGCGGCATAGAAAAAATTAATCGTCAGCAGCACCGAGAAAAAAATGGTGGAAAGAATAATCAGCGGCATCCTGAATCGGCGCAGAAAAATGAGCAGCACGAAAAAAATCACAATCACGGAAAACAGTGCCCGGACAGACAAATCCCGCAGCTCCTTACGGATGCGCTTGCTCTGATCCCGCTCTTTAATGAGCTCCAGCGACGGCGGGAATTTTTTCTTCAATTCAGCAATTTTTGCAAACACGCGGTCAGCGACCTGAATCACATTGGTTCCCGGTTCGCGAAAAATTTGAATAATCACTGCCGGATTGCCGTTGATTCTGCCGATTTGCCGCACGTCCTGCACGCTGCGCTCCACTTTGGCGACATCGGAAATGTGTACAAATAAATTTTTCGGCATTAAAATTTGTGCCCTGGCAATTTCTTCCACAGAAGTCAGCGGATTGCGTACCACCAGCTCAAATTTATAAGCGCCCCGATACAGCCTACCCACAGTTTCTTCCACAGCCATTTCCCGAATCGTCCGCTGAATTTGCTCTACTGTCAGCCCGAACAATTTCAGTTTTCCGCGATCCAGAATAATGTGAATTTCCTCATCCTGACCGCCGTAAACCTGCACATCTGCCACGCCTTTGATGCCCATCAGGGGACCGCGCATATTTTTCAGCGCGTACTGCCGCACTTCCAACGGCGTGTAGTTTCCGAACAAATGATAAGTGAGAAATTCTCCGGATTGAAATTCTTTGGGTACATATTTTTGAATTTTTGGCGGGCTGGTGCCGAACGGCAATGACTCCCGAATCACAGATAATTTCTCATTCAGCTCCAGCGCGGCAAAATCCGGATTTGCCTCGCGAGTGAGTTCGATGTTGACCGTAGAATTGCCCTCGTCGGAGATCGAATCGACTTTTCTGACATTGGCAATTGTGTTCGCCACAGCTTCGATGGGCGCGGTGACGTAAGCCTCCACCATTTCTGCGGAGCTGTTAGGCCATTGCGTCGCCACCGAAAGTTTGGGATAGCTGACTTCCGGAGTCAGTTCCAGCGGCAGGCGGCGCAGCGACATCATTCCGGTGACAAACACAGCCAGAAAAAACATTAACACCGCGATGGGGCGATTTATAAAAATTTTTATCATGTGCGTTATCGAATGGTTTTTTAAAATCCTGACAGATTAATTCCAAACAATCACCGGATTTCAGGCGTCAGCC
>JAADFU010000153.1 GCA_013152715.1 Calditrichota bacterium | reverse complement strand
ATCGCAACACGACATCGATTATTTTGTGGATAAAGCATTTCATCAGTCCTTTCTGCTTTCAACCTCAGTCTTTTGAATCCGTAACTATTTTGCCTGCTGCATTTCTATTTTTCCCCAATAAACATCTCACATGGGATTAGATTTTTGGTTAACTTTTGTATTCTTAAATCCCCAAAAAATAATTAAGCTAATCAAAAAGTGGAGACAAGTCCAATATCATTGCTAATCTCCACCTTCGTTTTTCCGAAATCATTTTTGCTCCTACTATGTCGACAGCCAGTTAATCGGCCACATAGCAAAAGCAAATTTCAAATTTCTCTCCGACAAAGCCAATGCTACCACGTCGGCGCCAAATCCCACTGGGGATGATTTGTCAAATTTTTAAAATTCTTTCCGTCAATGCCAATCTGGCAAATTTCAGCATCTTCAAACCGAATCGATTCAAATAATATGGATTTCCCATCTGGTGAAAACAGCGGATTTTGATTGAAGTGATTCAAACTTTCCGTTAAATTTCTGACTTTTTTTGATTTTAAGTCAATCAGCATCAAATCGCGATATTGGATACCTCTGGCATTGGAAATAAAGAGTACCTGTTTGCCGTCCGGTGAAAATTGCGGCTCGATGTCGTAGGATTTATTTGCAAAAAGGGCAAAGATTTTCCTGCTGGATAGCGCCAAAAGATAAATATCCGAAATCCCTTTTCTTCTCGAACTAAAAACGATTTTGTCGCCTTCGGGCGAAAATGACGGATTAAAATCATCACCTTTGTCATCTGTCAGAATACTCTGACCAGAACCGTCAGCATTCATAATGGCGATTGACTCTGTTTTTCCTCTCTTGGTGGTGAAACATATCTTTTTCCCATCCGGTGAATAGTCGGGATCGGTATCGTCGAATTTATTCTGGGAAAGGTTGCGTCGATTTGAACCGTCACGGTTCATGTGGAAAATTTGATGCCTTCCTTCCACGAGATCTACGAAAACAATGTATCTGTCATCGGGAGAAAAACAGACCTGTGGATTATCGTGTTTTAATTGAGTGAGTGGAACAGCAACACTGTCGCCCATTTGCATCGAATACAAAGTTCGTACTGGCGGTTGAAATGTTAAAAAAATCAGCGTTTTGCCATCATGAGAAACGCAAGGCTTTGAAAATGCCCGCACGCCGGGAATGTTTTTTGTTAAATTGACTGGGTCGCTGCCGTCGCGATTCATTGAGAAAATATCAAATTCTCGTTTTTGGGCATCTCTGTTTGACAAAAATACAATTTTATTAACTTGGCGCTGAGCGACCGGTGCTATTTTTTTCTGACAACCGACGAAGAAAAAAATCGCCATCACGATAAATAGCAACGCCAAGGAAAAAATTCGTCTGGGAAACATCATTGTTTTGAAATTCCTTTTAAAATACGTAATAACCTAAACTAATCAGATACATGGAAGCCGAACGTTCTTCACCCAGGATATTGTTCTCGTTACTGAAAATTTCGGGGAAAACTTTTTCTGACAGATAACGAGATCCTTCATATCTGGGCACATTCAAATTTAAATAAGTAAAAGACAGATTCCATTTTTTGAACATCTCAAAACTGAATCCAAATTCGTAGCCAAAATCCCTCGTGAAATTAAACGTGGTTTTTTCCGCGACAACGCCGTCCACTGTGCCCGTTCTCGACGGCGCTCGGGAAAAATTAATGCCCGCCTGCATGAGTGCGGCAACGCTAAAATTTTCAGTCAAATCGTATTTGTAACGAAACCCACTCATTACCGGGAAATTAATCCAGTTCCCGGTCTCGTACACAAAATCTACCGTATCGCCCAGAAGATGTTTGAATTCCGCCTCCGCTTCTTTGCTGTCCGTGCTATTGATCAGAAAGCGAAAACTCACAATCCAGCCTAACCCAGGAGTCAGGACAGGCGTGTTGAGTTCGACCCCGGCGCCGTAGCCTGAAGTGGCAAGTCCGACATCTTTGCCGATATCAAAACCGGCCCGCCTTGTCAGACGAGGGTTGTCGCCAAGTTTTTGTGCCATGTCGCCATTCGGCAAACTCCCAATTGTCGAGATTAATATTGAAGCATATTCACTTTGTGCGTAGAGCAAGCTGGAAAAAATCATCAGCGCGAATAGCAATGTGAAAATTAATCGCTTCATTATTCGCTCCATTGAATGTAATTAAAATTCATTCACTAAAAGGATTCGAAATTTTTAATCGGGCGGTGTCAACCAAAAAGCGCCACCGCCCAATTAAAGTTTTTGTCAATCGATGTTTCAATCAAATGGATCTCGCGGCAATCATTCAGCACTAATTACTTGATTAACAGCATCTTACGCGACTGAATTTTATCGCCTGCCTGCAATCTGTAAAAATAGACGCCGCTCGGCGCGTAAACACCAACCTCGTTACAACCGTCCCACTGCACTTTGTAGGAACCTGCGGTCTGAACCTGATTGCTGACCAGTGTGCGGACTTTTTGACCCAGCATGTTGTAAATACCCAGTGTCACAGCTTGTTCAGTATTCAATTGGTAAACGATCGAAGTCGTGGGATTGAACGGATTGGGAAAATTTTGTTCCAATTCGAACTGAGCCGGTGTATTCATTTTATTCACCGGATGCACGCCTGTCATGGGGCTTCCCGCCGCTTCCCATTCCGCCTTCTTCGCCGGGAACCAGTTCAAATCGCCAACAGGAAATCCGCCCACTGCATGAGTGTAAGCCGCAAACGTGTCGGCGTAATCAAAATCATATTCATCACTCGCCGGCCCGAATGTTTCGGGATTGTCAGTCAATGTTCCCACCCCGTTGCGATCTAATCGAATATCCGGATTATTGTTATTGAGGTAATTATCATTATATCTGTGTTCTATATAAGCGAGATGTAATGTGGCATCAGGGCCGTCCGAAAATACGACATCTTCGATTATGTTATTTTCAAACATGAAGTTGGAAAAATTGGAGAAAAAGAATTCTCCTGGCGCATCTGTCCAGGGATACAATTGCAAGGAATCTTTGCTTTCGATCCAGTTTCTGATTTCCGGAGACCAGCCCATGACATTATTTTTCATGATGTACTTTCTTTGTTCTTCGGTGGCAATTTCCGGGGCATTAAGCGAATCGACCGGCATGATGCATCCACTGATCGAATCCACCGACATCAAATCTCTTCCTTCCCAGCCCATATCATGGAGTAGATTGTTTGTAAACTGACAATACACGTTGCGATTGAATTCAAAATCATTATTCAATCCAATTGCTTTTTCAATGGTAACATGGTCAAATACGATATATTTTACAATGCCGCCGCCATTTCGGAGCACATCTCCCGTACCATTAAAAAATGTACAATTTTGTACAAAAATCGTGTCCTGCGTATTGCCGCGAGTATCCAAAAAACGTCCATTGCCGGGTGATGATAAACGGAAAGAATTTGAAAAGATGGAATTTGTAATAAATAATTTTTGCCCATCAGCATCCATGCGAATGAAACTTTGTGCATCGCCATCGGCAATGCAGTTGTCAATAACGTATCTGCCGTCTTCTTTGCCAATGCGCCAGGTGTTTTTCCCTGTCTGATTTCCCAAATTGTCAATTCCGGAAATGTACAAACCTCTCCATTCGCCATCTTCGCCAGGTCTGAAATAGCGCGACGATTCACCACTTTCATCAGCAGTCATGATAAGAAGCGGCTTGGGACCGTTACCCTTAGCCGCAACAATTCGAATAGGAACGCCAACATCTTTAATTGTACCATTGAGCAAATAGACGCCGCCTCTCGCCAGCCGGTACACACGATTTGGGTTCGGAGAAACAGTGTCGCTCTCTACCGCGACATTCAATGTTTCATACCCTTGAGCGACATCAAGCGTATCTTGAGCGAGCAAGTCAGCGAACATGCCCAATGTTAAGAAGAAACCTAAGACAACTAAAGTAACGATTGTAAAATTTCGTTTCATAATCTTGTCCTCCTAATTGATTGTTTGTTCTTCCACAAATATAAAACACAGCTAGCGTGCATCACCTCCTTATTTTTTGTAGAAATTATTACTCTCTGAAATCGATTATCACCTCCCTTCTTTTTTTAAACAGATAAGCAAATTTAGAAATTCAACCCCACACCAGCATCCATTGTCCAGCCATAGTACTCTGCCGCCGTCAAATACTTAATCTGGCTCTGATACGATTCATCGGGCTCATCTGTGATATTGTTCCAGTTGAAATAAAAATCGAGATATTTCGTTAGACGATATTTTACTGACAAATCCAGCCTCAATAAATCAGCGGTATAACCGTCCAATTCAGGCCTTTCGCCGACCAATGAGAGAGTTCGTCCCTGATAGAGAAGTGATAACCGTGCAGAAAATTTGCCCTTATCATAGCCAAGCGCAATATTTGCTATGTCATCGCTTTGATCGAGCATTTTCCCGGTGCGAAATGTGTCAATTACTGATGTCTTCAGGAACGGGAAAACGGGAATCTGTTCCCTTAACACGAAAGATCGGGGATAATTTGTGTTAGACCAGATATGGGAATAGTTGGCATTGAGCACGATTCCGTCGAAAGGACTGGGCAGCCAGTGGAAGTTCGTTTGCCATTCTAATTCTAATCCCCGCACTTTTGTGGGAAAAGAATTATTTTCCGGTTGACTCAGTTTGTGCGCCTGGAGATCCGGCGTGTAACCTTCTGCTTCAGCATCCAGAATAAAGTGGCCTTCGCGGCTGAAAATTAAATCTTTGATTTCCTTGTAAAAGCCGCCAATAGTGAACAAACCAATGTTATTGCTATAAAATGAGAGGAAAACATCGTAATTGTTCGATATTTGCGGCTTTAAATCGGGTCTGCCAAACTCAACGGTTTTTTCACTTTCATAGACTTTTTTCTTTGGGAGCATCTGGCTAAATTTTGGTCTGGAGAAAGTTTTTGTGTAAGCAAGGCGTACATCGAACCAATTTGTCGGCCTGACCCGGAAATGAATCATCGGAAACCAGCGTCCGTAGGCGACCGTAGCCGAAGTGTCTGAAACAAACGGACTATTCAGTTCCGGCTCGATATGAAGGCTGGGAACTGTCCCTTTCCGCCCGGTCATTTTGTCTCGTGTATATTCATAGCGAGCGCCAGGTAGAAACATAAAAGCCCGTCCAAAATTAAGTTCCGCCATGATATATCCCGCAGTCACGGATTCGGTCGCTTCGTAATCATCCAAATCTGCTAAAGACGACGTTATATAGAGCGAATCCAGTAAATAGGAATTTAGAAAATAGTTTAAATCATTACGACTCATAACCGGACCAAACCTATACCGCCCATTCATAAAATTTTCCACATCAGACGACGGATCAAGGTAATTCATCATGGAAGGCCAGCCTGTTTCATCCCATATATATTCGAAACCTGGTTGACCATAGCGAGGATGATGTCTTTCAAATATCTCGTGTCTATTCAGCGCTGTATAATCTAACCTGCTGCTGCGTTCTCCGCGGTCACGTTCTTTTATTTTTTCGATGTGTTTCCCGCCAAATTTCACATAACCAGAGACTTTTGTCGTTAACGTAAAAGGTAACTTAAAATTGAGTTGGGCGGTCTTATCGCTTTCCAATGACTTTTCTGTATAAAAATTGCCCTCATAAAGAAACATCTCGTCGTAATCATTATTTGCCGCGGCAATAAGTTCATCCGGGCCAAAGGAGTATGGTAATTTAGAGAAATCAAAAGCGCTCAACTCACGTGAGCGAATGCGGCTATCAAATGGCTGCCGATTAAGCGATGCCGTTCTCGATATGCGCCAATCAAGTTCTCCGGCAAAAATATGATGGAGCCCGGACAAAGCATTCGATAATACGTCTATCTGGCTATGCCTTTCACGCAAGCGAATTTCATGCACATTGGCTTCGTTGTCCCATTTCTCATAATTAATAAGTTCATTTTTATCCAGCCGGCTTATGAAATTGCTGAGCATGATTCTTCCGTTTGGCAATTTGTAATCCATCAGAATACTGTACCCAATACGTTTGCGTATTTCATCGGAATAAGCAAGTTTCACTTCATCGGTAGTAATTGGGGCAAATTCTTCATCTTCCCGCTTTTCTCTGATAATTATGTAGGATGCATTGAATTGATCGGAACCGCGTTGCGCACGCTCGATATTTCCGGTGACCATAATGCCAAATTTTTCATCGTTGTAGCGATTGCTCATCGTTAAACTTCCTTTATATTGGCCAAATTCATTGCGCTGCGCATTGTAGCCATTTTTGAATTTAAAATTATACTTGAAACCACCTTCCGGTGCATTCGCCAATTTGAAATCCACAATACCGCCAAAGGCATCGGCATCTTTGTCCGGAGTCAGCGCCTTTATAACTTCGATTCCCGCCAGGATCTCCGGAGAAATCATGTTTAAATCCACCGAGCGATCATCCAGGTCTGTCGCCGGTATTTTTTCGCCGCCAATAGTGATCACGTTGTAAGTTGGCGCCAGACCTCGAATGATAATTTTCTGTCCTTCTCCGCCGCTTCTTTTAATGGAAATCCCTGGCAAACGGCCCACAGACTCTGCCGCATTTGCATCGGGCAGTTCCTGAATTCGCTCGGCAGAAACGACATTACTAATAGTGTTTGATCTGAGCTGCTGGTTGATTGCCGCGACCTGTCCTTCGGCTTGCGCGGTGATTACCACAGTCTGTCCCTTAACAATATCAAACTCAAGCTTTATGTTTAACTCAAGCGTTTGACCTGTTTCAATTTGAATGGGGATTTTTTTGGATTTGTAGCCGATAAATGTAACGCTTACGGTGTAGCTTCCAGGGGGAACAGGAGAGATCGAATATTCGCCTTTTAGATTTGACGCCGCTCCGATAGCTGTGCCCTCCAGATACACGTTTGCGCCAGGAAGAGGCTCGCCGGTATTCGTATCTGTTACTGTGCCAATAATTTTTCCTGAAGCGCCGGCAAAAAGCGTAAAGAAAGGCGTCAAAGTCAAAAGCAAAATCATCAAAATTTTGGGCTTCATGGATTACTCCTTGAAATTTTTTGAGGAAATCCTGCTTCATCCTTGAATTTTGCATTGAAAAAGCATCTTTATCAAACCAAAATCTAATAGGTTGCGCAACTTTTTCGTATTATCAACTCAGGTTTTAAAATCGTACGTATCTGAAAATTTCTGTTTTCGATTGCTGCAATGAGATTTTGATAGGCAATTTGACCGATTAAGTCGGTTGGCTGATGAATCGTGGTGAGCGGTACTGGCGAATATTTTCCCTGTTCGATATTGTCAAATCCGATAATAGCGACATCTTCGGGAATTTTGTAGCCCTGTTCTAACACTGCTTGCTGAAAACCCAAAGCGGAAAGGTCGTTGTAAATAAACAAAGCGCGAGGTCTATCTGGTTTGGTGAAAAATTGTTTGCCTAATTTGTGGCCCGATTCATAATCTTTCATTTTAAAGGGAAACTTTTCTATGTAATTTTCATTAATCGGGATGCCATGTTTTTTCAGCGTGTGACGGAATGCTTTCTCTCTGATCTGACCCAATAAATTTCCCTCTTCAGCGTTTATGTAGCCAATTTTTTTGTAACCTAATTTAATCAAATGCTCCGTTGCCATACAAGCGCCAGCTTCATGGTCAGTTCCCACAAAAGGAATGTCCTCATCTTCGATGTAGGAAACCATAATAAATGGAAATTTTTCTTCGGCTAATTTTCTGATTGAGGATGTGGCGCGGTATTGATGAGATAATGAGGCGATTACTAAGCCGTCAACTCCGATGCGTTTAAAATGATTGATTAAATTTTCCTCTTTATCGCGTCGTTCGGATGAATTGGATACCATCAAATTATATCCATTCTCCGAAGTCTCTGACTCGATGCTTTTCATAATCAGAGAGAAAAATGGGCTTGTCAAATCACTCAAGACAAGGCCTATTGTTTTATGCTTCGAAAGGTCCATGAACCCGGACTTTCGCGCGACAAAAGTGCCTTTTCCGGTACGGCTGATGACCAATCCCTCGCGAACTAATTCGGAAATGGCTTTCTTGACCGTGATTGAACTCACATCGTAAATTTTCATCATCTGAGATTGGGATGGAAGTTGCTGCCCAACCTGCAACTTTCCTGTGCGGATCGCTGAACGAATATTTTCTGCAATTTGTAGATAAAGAGGTTTAGGATCTGTCAGGTCTATTTTCATTGCGGTGAGTCTTTGATTCGAATTCTTGTCTGATATGAATTAGGTATACCTGGTATACCTAATATAATAAATTATTCTGGAATGTCAAGGATTTTTTTAAATTTTTTTTCACAATTTATCCTTTCGTAAAATTTTGGCAACAGTGAAATGTTAATGTAAAATTAGCCCCACAGGCTCCAGGGCTCAAAGGAGAGCAATTTCGCACAGTTGGTAAATTGAGTAAAGTAATCAATGTAAATTAAAACTTGAAGCAGTTAACTGCTTATTTTTTCTTTTGTTAATATCACAATAAATTGTGGTGATGCTTCAATTTCTCTTTGAATAATCGCCATGGTTTATCATGGTTTTCAATTCCGTTACTGCAGTAGTTTCATTTGCGGATTCAGATTTAATATTTGTTTGACTTACCTGTTTCTGGTGCGAATTTTGCATAAATTTAATAACTTTTCGCAAAATCAAGTTTTCAATTCTTAATTCATTAACTTTTTGTTAATATTTGAAAAATCCCTTGACAATTTACTTAATTTTGATTAGTTTATTTTAACACAGCGGGATTCGGGCATCACGGAGAAACGCGCCATGAAAAAACACACCATTTTATTGCGCCGCATTTTGTTTTTTGCCGTTTTTTGTGCATTTGTTCTTTTTCAATTAAATGTCTTCGGACAGGACATCACAGGAAGTTTCGGCATCAGCGGTTTTGGCAGCATGGTCAAAATGGTCGGCGGATCTGTGGATCGGTCAACTATTGATCAGTGGGCGGGTACGCAATTTCGTTATGGCTATTCGAATTTAATCATGTTGAACGGTTCGCTGGGCTACGGCTGGGTGCGTGCGCGAGACCCGCAGGGATCACAATTTGTCTCAGTCGGCGGGTTCAAAACGCTGCTGGTACCGATGAATTTTTCCGCCCAGTACTTTTTTCGGTCAGATTCGCGCCTGCGCACTTATTTGACTGCCGGCGCCGGGATGACCTTGTGGGCGATTCGAAAAATGGGCTCTAACACGTCCGCGCTTTCCCTCGGGAAGGCAGTCGGCGGAAATGAATTGACGCTCACTTTCCTTGGCGGGGCAGGAATCGAATATTTCATTTCACCGCGCTATTCCGTGAGGTGCGGTTTTCAATATCACCAACTCATCAAGGGAAACGAAGACACAATCGGTTTCGGCGACGACGGGAACGATGGCATTATTGAGCTCACGCTGGGCTTTAGTCATTTTTGGCGAACATATCGCGACTTCGACAGAGACAATATCGATGACCGCTACGATTTGGATCCTCTGCACCCGGAAGACGTCGACGGTTTTCAGGATGACGATGGCGCTCCGGATTACGACAATGACGGCGACGGCATCCCGGACATCATGGACGGCGCACCGAATCAAGCGGAGGATATCGACGGTTTTCAGGACGACGACGGAATCCCCGATCCTGACAATGATAACGACGGCATTCCTGACATCGAAGACAAATGTCCTAACACGCCGGAAGATATCGACCAGTTCGATGATTCCGATGGCTGCCCGGATTACGACAATGACGGCGACGGCATCCCGGATTCGCTGGACCAATGTCCCAACTGGCCCGAAGATTTCAATGATTATCAGGATGAAGACGGCTGCCCGGACGAAAAACCGCAAGCCGAAGCGCTGAAAATCGGGGAAAAGATTGTTTCAACGGAAATTCGTTTTTATCCTGCCAACCAGGCACTGCGTCCCGAATCGTTCATTATTGTCGACAAAATTTTCAATCTGTTAAATCAGTATCCGGATATGGAAATTGAAATTCGCTCTCACACAGATACTATGGGCGCCCCGCACATCAACCTTCGCCTCTCTCGCCAGCGCGCCGAATCGATCAAAGATTATTTAGTGAAACGCGGAATTCAGCCGTCGCGCATCACAGCGCTCGGTTTTGGCGGCACAAATCCGGTGGCAGACAACAAAACGCCCGAGGGCAGAGCGGCAAATCGGAGGATTGAATTTGTGAGGGTGAAATAGCGGAAAAGTTTTGTTATTTGGAAATAAATTTCTTCCCACAAACCAGGTTTTTCAAAGAGACCTGGTTTGTAAAATGGAGAAAAATAAACAATTAATAATCGGAGAAAAAACAAATGAAAAAAATCACCATCATTTTATTTTTAGTATTGGTCATGATTTACCCGTTGCACGCGGAAAATTACCTGCTCAACGGCGGACAAGAATCGCGCATCGACTATCAGATGACGCAAGTTGTGGAGCCCAAACCGGCGATTCAGACGCTCTATTTGAGTTACGTGATTCCGGTTTCTTTTAAATCACCGACTTACAATCAGCAAATCACCAATTTGAAATTTGATTATTCGCCACCGCCGGACGGAAAAGAGGAATACGTGGACAAACGCGGCAACAAAGTCGTCAAATTGTCGTGGAAAAAACCGCGCAGCACCATCAAAACGACAATTTCTCTCACGGCGCTGAACAAGACGTTGCTCACCAAACTGCAAACGCAAACGCCGTTTCCGTTTCGCAATGTCCCGGCGGATGTGCAGCCCTATCTTTCGGCGACAAAACAAGTTCCGGCGACAAATCCGACCATCGTCGCCAAAGCAAAACAATTAGTGGCCGGCGCAAAAACGGAATTTGACGCGGTGCAGCGAATTTTGACCTGGGTCATCGATCACATGCATTATGTGCTCACACCCAAAGACTACGGCGCACTTTACTCGTTTAACACGGGAAAAGGCAACTGCCAGAATTACTCTCATCTCTCGTCGGCGCTCATGCGCGCCGTGGGAATTCCCTCGCGCGTCGTAAACGGAATTACGCTGAAGCAGCCGTACACCGTGGACATGGGCGGCAGAAAATTAACGCTGAAAATGGCCCAAGGGAGACACTCCTGGACTGAAGTTTATTTTCCTGACCTGGGGTGGGTGCCGTTCGATCCGCAGCAGACACAGCTTTTTGTCAGCAACAGATTTATCCGCGTGGAAGTGGGTCTGGACAATGAAGAAACTTCGCAGGACGGACTCATTCGCTGGACCCAGCTCAAGGGTGCGTTAGCCACGCCGCATTTTGAAGAAGCAATAGACGCTTCTTTTGTCTCGGATCGCGTGCAAATTCAAGCAAAAAAATTAAATTACGGACCGCGGAAATTTTTGTTTACGCCGGCAGTACAGGCGACATTCAAAGAAGTCCCGATCGTCAAAGCGCCCAAGCCTGTCAAAGAGATTTCACAAGAACAACTCAAACAACTCAGTTACGGCAAGCCGTACATGTTCGGCAATCTGGAATTTCCCAAAAACATCGACTTTTTCTCGACTCGCGGGCCTGCTGAAAAAGCGGGCGACAGCTACGAAATGAAGAAAAACTTTCTGGTGGAAACCGCGGAATACGTGACGGAAAAATCGCAATACGCCCAGGTGTTCGTGCTGGACAAACCCCTGGAAGTGAGAAAAATAGGCCTGGTGCTGCACAAATTCGGCGGCAACGGCTTTTTGTGGCTGGAGTTGCTCGAAGACGAAAATGGTCTCCCCGGAAAAACAGTGGCCACAAGCGAAATGCTTTCATTAGATCAGATCAGCAGCAAGCCCGGCTACAATTGGGTGGATTTCAATTTCAGCAATGAAAAACCGCGTATTTCTCCGGGGCGTTACTGGGTCGCGCTGGGTTTCACCGGGCGGCCGATCATCAACTGGTTTTATTCCTACGGCAAACCTGTAGGCCCGGTTGACGGCACACGCTACAAAACAATCCTCGATCCGAATTGGAGCAATTCGCTGAATTATGAGTTTAACTATCGAGTATTGGGTTACGCAACCAAGTAATCGGAACTGTTTTTTGCCAATAAAAGCCTCCGATTGTCGGGGGCTTTTTTTTTGAAAAAGAGCAAGTCAAAGAAGGTTAGAGTGTTTAATTTAGTGCAACTTACAATTTTTGGGTTTTGAGTTTCGAATCATGAACTACGAATCCCCAAACCACAAATTTTGAACGATGAACACAGAACTGGATCAGAATAAATCAGAGCGTCGATGAAACTGAGCGATGAACAATTAATGCTGCAAGTAAAAAATGGCAGCCGTGAATCTTTTCAGGGGCTTGTGGAGCGGCACAAGCTCACGGTGCTCAACATGTGTCTGCGTTTCACGCGCAACAAAGAAGATGCGGAAGACCTGGCGCAGGATGTTTTTCTCCGTATTTTTGAAGCTGCCCCGCGCTATCAGGAAAGTGCTCTTTTTACGACCTATCTCTACCGGGTCACGCTAAATGTGTGTTTGAATCATCAGCGGAGAAAAAAAATACTGCGTTTCTTTTCACTGGATAGCAAGCCAAATAATGGCTCACCACAAGACGCGCCAGCTTACAAAATCACGGACAATCACAAACCGGACATTGAAATTGAAAAATTTGAGACGCAGCAATTCGTGCAAAAAGCCATCGACTCGCTGCCGGAAAATCAAAAGATCGCGGTGATTTTATTTCGCTATTTAAATTTGTCCTATCAGGAAATCGCGGAAATCCTGGACACATCTGTTTCCGCGGTGGAATCCAGACTGCATCGCGCAAAATTAAATTTGAAAAAAAAGTTAGCACCCTTATTGGGAGAATTTCATATTTCATGAGCAAAAACAATCAAATTAAACGAAAGTTTTTCTCCTGCGCTTTGTTTAATCAGGAAGAAGGAGGAATCAAATAATGACATGCCAGATTGTGAGAAAAAAACTATCAGCATATCAAGACAGGCAATTGCCGCCGAACGAGATGATTGCGCTGCGCGAACATCTGCGCAATTGCCCGGATTGCGCCAGACAATTGCAGCAGTTGGAACTTGTCTGGGACGCTCTGGCCAAGGTGGAGCAATTTGACAGCGCGCCGTTTTTCTGGACAAAATTGTCGCGTCGATTAAATAAAACATCGGAAAAGAAAGTCTGGCGTCAACGAGCGAGTTTTCTGCCCCGACTATTACCCATTCCGGTGGCTGCGATGTTGCTGCTCGTTTTTTCCCTGCTGACCGGTTTTTATCTGGGGAAAACGTTGTTCTTTTACGCGACGCCGGGGACAGAGACAGTGTCGGAAATCAAATCCGAAAGTTTGCTCGCCATCAATTCTTTTGACGAGTTATCCGACGAGTCGGTGACCGACGTCTACCAAAGCATAATTTCCGATGACACACAATGAACAGGTGTAAAGAATGAGCAAAAAGACAATAAGTTGGTTATTGTTAATTTCATTAATTATCAATTTTTCCGTGCTGGCGACATTCAGCTACTACCGCTGGCTGCACAACTCAAAAAACACGGCGCGCTCGCATCGCTCTGACTTTCGCAGCCGGATGAAAAAAAGACTGAACTTGACCGATGATCAGGAAAAGCAAATCAATGACCTGCGCGCTCAATTTTTCGAGAGAATTCGTCCCCTTCGGAACAAAATTCACGCGCAGCGTCGCGACATGATGCAGTTGATTAGTCAGGATAGCGTAGATACAAATTTGGTCATGCAAAAATTGGATTCTTTGAAGGAATTGGAAAAACAAATTGATGTCGAATCGGTGAAAAATTTATTGCGATATCGGGAAGCGCTTTCCGCCGAGCAGCAGAAAAGGTTCATGAAAATGATTACCGGCAGAATGCACCGGGATAGCCGTCGCGGCAAACCTGGGGCAGACGGAAAGAATTCAGCAAATTGCCCTGCCGATTCGATTGATAAAAACAACAGTCAGTAGAACAAATAAAAACAGGAGTGCAAAATGAAGATCGCAAAAATTGTACAAGTATTTGTCATTGCCTTCGCAGTGACAGCGTTGGTCATTCCGGCGGCAATCGGACAGCCCAGTCAGGGAAAACATCAAATGATGATGAAAAAAACTCGGCACTGTGGCGGACTCGCAGCGTTGAATTTGACCGCGGAACAGCAGCAAAAAGTTGCCGATCTGCGTTTGCAGCATCAGAAAGACGTTTTGCCGCTGCAAACGGATCTGCGCAACAAGCAAGCTGAACTGAAGCTGATGATGGTGGAAGAGCAGCCAAACATGAAAAGAATCGACAAAAAAATCGATGAGATCGGCAAAATTAAAGCGGAGTTGAAGAAATTGCAGGTGCAACACCGCTTTGCGGTGCGACAAATTTTAACGCCGGAACAGCGTAAAATGTTTGACACCCACAGTTTGATGGCAGGGAAAAAAGGCTTTCACGGTAAGGGGAAGCACGGCAATCATCGCGGCTGTCAGATGCGATGATTTCGATTTTTTGAAAAATTCGTCAAATATGGCCCTATTTTTTTCATTGGCGAACTTCTCAAGTGAAAGGGAACCTTGCTTGGCAAAGCGGGTTCCTTTTTTTGTCATTTACTCCATTACGTCGCGTCATTCCGGAATAAGTGATTTTGCGATTATTTTCAAAACCTCCTCTTATTTTTTCGCCGTGCCGGCTCCTGGTTTGCCTTCTTGAGGATTATTGAATATTCTGATTGTTGAGTAAGCAAAATCAATATCGTTTATTTTGGCGAATACTTCGAGAATGGTTTCCCAAATGGCATGTTCCGAACTGCGTCGCTTGCGGGGATCGCACAAGTAGCGTATCGTCAGCAAAACGCCGGAATCTTTCACCGACGTCCAGACAATGGGCGTCAGCTTCGAGTAAAAAATCATGTATCTTTTCGCCGCTGCCTTGATTCGTTTTTCTGCGGATTGGGAAAGCGATTCTGCGTGCTCATTGGCAATATCGAGCAAAATCTTCTTCGCCTTTTTCCAATCGCTCTCAAATGTCAGCAGTACCGGAATTTCATTCCAAATATAGGAAAACCCCCGGGAATAATTCGCCAGGCTGTACTTGAAAACCCAGCCGTTTGGCAGATGAACAACCCTGCCGGTGGATTGTTCCGCTCCCACCCAATTGCCGATTTCCATAATGGTAAACATAAAAAGACGGCGGTCAATCACGTCTCCGGCGTGCTCATTAACCTCGATGCGGTCACCGACGTCAAACGGTTTCCGCCACATGATGAAGAGCCAGCCGGCAATGTTCACCAGCAAATCTTGCAGCGCAATCGCGATACCGGCGGCGAAAATTCCGAAAAAAGTAGCAATGGACTGAAATCCCTGAAACCAAATCCGTCCCACGATAAAAAGGCCGATCAAAGTGAGAACATAAGTGACCGATTTGCGCCAGCGGTATCGTTTCCGCGTGTCTTCGATCTCACGATAAACAAAATTTAAGGTGAGGAACCGAATCAGCACTAACACTCCGATGATCAGCAAACTTTCCAGCAGACGCTCCTGAAATAGCTGAGTCACACCGGTTTTTGCATAAACCCAGTCAAAAAGCTTTTGCATGTAAATTCCCTCAAATCATTTCACTTTTCAAAAGATGTCAAATTTCCTCACAAAAGTCAAGATATTTTTTAAAAATAAAATTAAAAAGCGGTTCCGTGCAAAATGTTCTTGCATTTCCCCCCATATTTTATTATTATTTAAAGAAGAGATAATTTCATGGCGCCTTTCAGGGGCGCGAAAGCTTCTGAAAATTCTTAAACAGAAATAACCATAAACAAAAAGAGGAGACAAAGCCATGCAAGATTTTCTTAACACGCTGTTCGATTTTTCGTTCAAAGATTTTGTCACCATCAAAATCATCAAGGTCATTTACGCCATCGGAATTCTTTTCGCCGGCATCGGGGCGATCGCCGTAATCATCAAAGGCTTTGGCGCGGGCGTTTTGGCGGGCATTTTGGCGCTCATTCTTTCGCCGATTGTGTTCATTATTTACACCATTCTCATCAGGGTCTGGCTGGAAGTGGTGATTGTACTGTTCCGCATTTCCGAAGATGTCCGGGATATCGCAAAAAAACCGGAATAATTTTTAAATAAAAAGGTCTGCGCTTTATTTTGAGCGGAGGCCTTTTTTGTGGAGGAGAAGGACGATTTCAGCAGATCGCAAACATAAAATTGTCATCATCGGCTGCGGCGCGCTGGGGTCGGAAATCGCGCGCTTGTTTGTGCAAAACGACGTTGATTTTTTGCGCCTGATCGACCGGGACTTTCTGGAAATGAATGACGCGGAGACTCATCTTCTTTTTGCAAAACACGCATTCATGGAAGGGCTGCCAAAAGCCATTGCCTTGCAGGAATTTTTCGAAGCGCAAAATCCTGCTGTAAAAATCGCCCCCGTTGTTGATGACGTCAATCGGCTGAATATTTTGCAGTTCATTCAGGATGTTGATCTAATTGTCGATGCCGTGAACAACTCGTTCACGCACCGACTCATCAACGAAGCCTGCGTGAATTTGAAAAAACCGCTGCTGGTAAGCTGGATCGACGGTTCGCATGGCGCTGCCATGACGGTTATTCCCGGCAAAACCTCATGCCTTAACTGCGTCCTCGAATCAAAAGAAGCAATGCCTGACATTTCTCTCACCAAAACAAAAAGCCCTTTGCCGCAGACAATTTCCGCCATCGCCGAAGCCCAAGTTTCCCGGGCGATGGAAATTTTAAAAAATGCGAAACAAAAAATCAAGCAGAGGCTACTGGTCATCGATGGTAAAAATTCAGAGAGCGACGCCATTGACATTACCAAATCCAGAATTCAGCCCAATTGCGCGGTGTGCAACAATCGTCAGTTTCGCCGTCTTGACGGGAAAATCGGCAGCGCTCATATTCATCCCATCGGCGAAAATTCCCTGCAAATAATCCCTTTCACGCCGCGAAAAATTGATCTCTCGACCTTAGCATTCAATCTTTCTGAACAGGGTGACGTACTCGTCAATGATTTTTTGCTGATTTTCAAAAAACCACCTTATGAACTGGTCATTTTCCCCAGCGGCAGAACTCTTGTACGAGGTACAACTGACAGCGGGATTGCGATGGATCTGGTGAAAAAATTTTTGGTGAGTGGTAAGTGATAAATGATTAGCGGGTATTTGGCATTGAGATTTTGAGTCGGAAGAAATCTGCGGTATCTGCAAGAGATAAAGTATCTC
>JAADFU010000152.1 GCA_013152715.1 Calditrichota bacterium | reverse complement strand
AAAAGTCCGATGCGCATGGCAGTGGGATAGGCATCGTTGGTGCTCTGGCTCAAATTCACGTGATTGTTGGGATGGATGATGTCGTACGAGCCGTACAGATGTCGCAAAATTTCCAGCGCCCGATTGGCGATGACCTCGTTGGCGTTCATATTAGTGCTTGTTCCGGCGCCGCCTTGGAGAACATCAACGACGAAAAATTGATGATGTTTGCCATCGATGATTTCATCACAAGCCCGGGAAATGGCGCGAGTTTTTTCTTCTTCAAGAAGTCCCAGTTCATGATTTGCCAGCGCCGCCGCTTTTTTGACCATTGCCAGCGATTTGATTAAATTAGGAAAATTACTGATCGGAATACCCGTAATCGGGAAATTTTCTATGGCGCGCTGCGTCTGAATACCGTACAGAACATGCGCCGGAAGTTCCCGTTCTCCGAGCAAGTCGTGTTCCACGCGCACTTTTTCTTCCAGCGGAGTGAGACCCTTCACCGAAGCCAGCCGCTGCGCCAGCAAATCTCCCGCAATGCGGGCCAATTGTTCAAATAGCTGCGCGTTTTCCTGTTTGATTTGATGCAGATATTTTTTGGGAAGAAAAATAACCCGCGTCTCTTTCGTTGTCTTGGCTGATGTCAAATGCGGAATTTCGCTCGACAACAAAATTCGCTCTCCCAAAAGTGTATTATCGCCCAAAAGCGTTAGCCGAACCGGCTGGTCACCAATTCCTTTCAAAATTTCTACTTCCCCTTCAATGATCCAGTAAATTCCCTGCCGCGGCATGCTTTCATGAAATAAAAATTCGCCCGCGCCATAAACGCGATATTCCACGCATTCGGCGATGAAGTCCATGTCCTTGTTTGACACAGAGGCAAATAGAGGACAATTTTTCAATTCTAAAATTATCTGCTGCCTATTTTTTGCGTCAATCGTTTTTGTTTCCATCTCATTGTCCGATTTTCTTTTTTAAAAAATCATTTCAAAAATCGCTGAATTTAATAAATAAAATTGGCGAAGTCAATGAAATTTTTGTAAATGGTCAGTTGTAAGTGGTTTAGTGGTTAGCGGTGAGTGGGCATTTGGGATTAGTCATTGGGCATTTGTCATTTGGAATTGAATTAAAGGAAATCTGAGGGATATGTCTGGCTGTGGTGGATTTGTTCGCCTCAGGCGAATCTGCGCAAAAAATCTCTCGCAAATACCAAATTTCAGGCATCAGTCTTTTATTCAGACCCAAATCTATTTTTTAGTTGCTTAATAAAATCCTGACGGATTAATTCCAGACAAGCATTGGATTTTAGGCGTCAGCCTTTTATGCAGAGCAAAAAGATTTTGATACAACCCGCTGCGTGGGAAAAAATCAAAGTGCAGCCCACCTCGAAGCTGCAATACATTTTATGAGTCTGCTCTAAAAAGGTCTTTGCCACTAATTACACGAATTTTCACTAATTGATTTTATTTGAGTTACTAATTTTCTTATTTGTGTAATTAGTGTAATTCGTGGTTTTTATACTGGACTCTTTTATCTTTTTAAAAAAATCCTTCTACCCCAAAATATTGTCTTGACTTTTTCCCTGTTTTTGACTATAGTATAAATCAAAATTTATTCATTTTTCCCGGAAAACGAAATCTATTTTTGCGAGAGGAAAGCAGAAACGAAATGAAATTTATCGCAGATTTACATATTCATTCCCGATTTTCCCGGGCCACGAGTCGGGATTTGTCGCCGGAAGCGCTGTATAAATGGGCGCAGATCAAAGGCATTGCTGTTGTGGGAACAGGAGATGTCACGCATCCGGGATGGCTGGGAGAACTGGAAGAAAAATTGGAACCGGCGGAAGAAGGTTTATACAAATTAAAAGAAGATATTGCCCGAAAAGTTGATGCGGAAATACCCGTTGCCTGCCGCAAACCAGTGCGGTTCATCCTCACAGGCGAAATCAGCAATATTTACAAAAAAGAAGATCGCGTGCGCAAAAACCACAATGTCGTGTTTTTGCCTTCGTTTGAAGTGGCGCACAAATTTCAGGAAGCGCTGGAAAAAATCGGCAACATTCGTTCCGACGGCAGACCGATTCTGGGATTGGATGCCCGAAATTTGCTGGAGATGATTCTCGAATCAGACGAACTCTCTTTTCTCATCCCGGCGCACATCTGGACGCCCTGGTTTTCGCTGTTGGGTTCAAAATCCGGCTTTGACTCTGTGGAAGAGTGCTTCGAAGATTTGACGGAACACATTTTTGCGCTGGAGACAGGTCTTTCTTCTGACCCGCCGATGAACTGGCGATTATCCAAACTGGATCGCTATGTGCTCGTTTCCAATTCCGACGCCCATTCCGCTGCAAAATTGGGCAGAGAGGCAAATATTTTTGATTGCGAGTTTTCTTTTTCTGAAATGAGAAACGCGCTGAAAGATCGGGATAGCGGAAAATTTCTGGGCACTATTGAATTTTTTCCGGAAGAAGGAAAATATCATCTGGACGGTCATCGCAAATGCGGCGTGCGGCTGACGCCGAAAGAGACCATTGAAGCGAACGGCATCTGTCCGGTCTGCGGGAAAAAATTGACATTGGGTGTGCTCTATCGCGTCGATGAATTGGCGGACAGGCCGGACGGCAGCAAGCCAGAATACGCGCTGCCTTTTTTGAGCCTGATTCCGTTGCCGGAAGTTTTGTCGGAAATTTTGAACGTGGGACCAAACACCAAAACAGTGCGTCTGAAATTCAATAAATTGCTCGCTCATCTGGGTTCGGAAATTGACATTCTTTCAGAAATTCCTCTGGCGGAAATTGAAAAAGCAGGCGGCTCCCTGTTGGCAGAGGGCATTCGCCGCATGAGAGAAGGACAGGTGACGCGCATCGGCGGTTTTGACGGCGAATTTGGCAGGATTCAACTCTTCAATGAAAAGGAGAGATCTGAATTTTTGACCGGAGCCATGTTTTTTCAGCAAGAAGAGATTCCTGTTCAGAAAGAAACGCCCGTGCCGCTGAAAAAAGTGTCGCTGGTGAAAGACGAAGAAGAAAAATATGAGCCGGAAAAGAATCTGGCGGAAGATAAAATAAGCGAAGTGAAATATGTCGACGAAGCCGAAGACAGTGAAGGGCTCAATCCCCAGCAACGCGAGGCAGTGGAATTTGACGGAAAGTATCTTCTGATTGCCGCGGGTCCGGGAACGGGAAAGACCAGAACGTTGACGCGGCGCATTGTGCATTTAA
>JAADFU010000151.1 GCA_013152715.1 Calditrichota bacterium | reverse complement strand
TGCAAATTAACAACCAGCGGAAAAGGCTGTTTTGCATCATATTTTTCCGGAACAAAAAGAGCATATCCCTGAACTCTGCCATCAATTTCCGAATAGTAACCGCGCAAAAATGTCCCTTTTTGATTGGCAAAGGGATTTCTTCCCACTTTTAATTCTGCTGCTGCTTGTTCGGCTTCCGTGAGCGCTGCTTCGATTTTATCTCGATACAGCGAAAAATTTCCCGGCGCATCACAATCATCCAATTGTTGTTTTAGTTTAATGAGCATGACATTTAAATTGGCGAGGTCATTTTTTTCTTGCGCCGAGCCAGAAATCGCCATTTGCGAATCATACCACTTTTCCAGTTTTTCCAGTCGGTGTGCAAATTTCTCAAATTCCTGAAACAAAATTTCAAATTGCACATTTCCCAAAAATATCATCTTCCCGGCGCTCTCCAATTCTGCGCGCAATTGATATTTGCCATCATCAAATTCGGCAATATCGAGCACTTCTAAATGGTAAATTTCACCAAATTCGTCCGCTTTTGCATTTCGCTCTATCAACTTAATTTCATTTTGTTCGCTATTAAAAATTTTGATTTTCAAAAGCAAATCACTGCCGGGCAATTGCGCAAATGATTTATTGGCAAAAACTTCAATTTTTGTCATTTTGGGGGAGAGAAAAACCTGTTTCTCCAACCGCACATAACCAGCCATTTTCTGATTTTGCTGAACCAACCCGCCCTTTAAACTCGCGCGCCAGAGCCATTTTGCGTTTTCGGAAATGATTTCATCATTTTTAGACAATTTCATAGCCGAATGAATAAAATTTAGTGCCTCACTCCAGTTTCCGCGCTCCGCTTCAATGAGAGCCAAATTGTTTGCCACTGCCGGACTCGTTTTGAGCTTTAGCAACAGACTTTTTGCTTTTTGCAATTCGGACTTTTGGAAAAATTGATATGCCCTCTGACAAATTTTTTCTTCACCTTGATTTTCTCCCGCATGCCATCGCCAGATTTTTTGCACGGGAATTTTGCTGTAAATATCAAAATTATCAATTTCCACCCGCGAACCGCCGGACTGCATCACTGTTAAGGCAAAGTTCAAATTCTCCGGAATCAATCCGGGCAAATCAGAAGCGAATGCAGTATAAAATTTCGGTTCATCGGATTTCTCTCCCTGCCAGATTTTGGCGCCGATGCGCACCGGATTTTCACCGCGCACATCCAACCGTAGCCATTGCCACTGGTCGAATTTGACTTCCCCGGCGCAGGTCTGAAATAATTTGCGCGGCAAATGAGCGACTAAATTTTTAACAATTGAGATGCGACCTTCTTTGTCAATTTCCAGTCGATAGTTACTAACTCCCTGATGGCGAAAATCGATAATGAACAGAAAATCCTTTTTTGCAATCGGCTTGAAACGCATCACAGCAGAAAAATCGCGGTTAACAATCGCATCTTTGAAATCAGGCAAAATTGCCACAATTCCTTTCTCCGGCTCCTGCGAATCAACGGAAATCAATTTTCCGTCTTTGATTTGCCAGACGCCAAAGCCCCAGGCAGTCATGTCTTTCCAGTTCGTCAATTTTTCCGAGCGAAAATCTTCATGGAAAATATCGCCCCTGCCAAGTTCCTGATTCCAACCTTCACTCATATTCATCGATAACCAAAATCCCATTGTTAAAATTATTTGAATGAAAAGCTTCATTCTTTTTTCCGATTTAAAATTTATTGAACTTCTGGATATTTTATTGTTAGCACCTTAAATCACGAAGAAAAAAATATATTCTCACGAAGTCACAGAGACGCAAAGATTTTTTAACTAACTTTTATTGTTCGTATTGTCCAAAACCTTTCAAAGGTTTGAAACCTTTGAAAGGTTAAATCTCAATGGTCAGTTGGGCTTCGTGCTTTTCCTGCACTTCATGGTTTTTCAAATTTGTTAAAGACCAGTTACAAAAATAAAGAAAACTTGGCGTCTTCGCGTCTTTGTGAAAGACCTTTTCATCCTCAAACAAAAGCGCAAAGAAAAAATTCTTCACTTTCTGGATTTATTTTCTTTGACAAAAAACAATTTCGCCGCTCCCAGAACACCGCTGGTTTCAATTCCTTTTGCTTGAATGACGGGGATGGAAATATTCAACGCTTGTTTCAATGGCAGCGCAAAAAGCCCAAATGAGCGGGCGATTTGGCCTCCGACGATAAAACATTCAGCCGAAAACTCTTGAACGCAAGTCCGCGCAGCAGTGCCTAAAATTTCTCCTGTCTCCCGAAAAACCGTTATTGCTTCGGTTTCGCCGTGAAGCGCTCGCTGCGCAATTTCGCGGACGTCAATTTTATCTTCGCGGGAACCTTTGATTTCAAAATAACGGCGCAAAATTCCCCGGCGAGAAACTCTGTCATCCAGAATCCCCTCGTTGTATTTCAACCCGCCAATCCACGCCAGTTCCGGAACGCCATTTCCTGAGTCCACTGCCTCGTCTCCGATGAAAAAAGCAGAACCCAGACCCGTGCCGAGCGTCACGCCGATGACTCTCCGGAAAGACTTTGCGGCTCCCTGCCAGATTTCACCGCGCACAAAACTCCAGGCATCAATTTCAAAATAAATCGGAAAATCAGACGGCAAATGCAGTCGCTGACGAAATTCTCGCCGCAAATCAACTCCGTAAATGGATTCGTATTTGTCCACGCCCTTGATGAGCGGGATTCCGGCTTCAGCATCGAGAGGTCCCGGCATTCCGATGCCAATTCCCTGAATCTTCAGATTTCGCTCCCGCGCCCGAGCAAATAAATTTTTCATCGGCTCAACAAAAGATGCCAGAATCGTCTGCTGATCGCCATGCGAATCCACAGGCGTCAACTGGATGAAATTATCAACAATTTTCCCGGATGAAGTCACAAGCGCAGACTTTATCGACGTGCCACCGATGTCCATTCCGATGACAATTTTTTCACTCATTTTCAATTGCTCCGTAATGACCAAACTTTTCTGCTAAATCTGCCAATCGCCGCACTCTTTCCTGAGGAACTTGCGGCGCCACAGAACAAGCAGTGCTCAGAATGTAGCCCCCTCCGGGCATCCCGTCTGCGAGACATTTTTTCACCGCAGCTTCTATTTCATCATCGCTGCCGCGCAGCAAAATATTCACGGAATCGATATTTCCTTTCAAAAATAATTTATTACCCACTCTTTTTTTCGCGTCGGCGAGAGAGACATTTCCCAGCGGCGGCGGATCCATGCAGATCCATGCATTCAATGCCATCAACACCGGTTTCCGCGAAAACTTCTAATCGGTCAGAAATCGAACCGCAGGTGTGCAAATAGGAAAAACCGCCAGCTTCTTTAACCGCCAGGGCAATGCAGCGCACGGAATCAAATACGAGTTCTCGATACAGAGGCAGAGAAATGAACGATGAACCCGCGTAAGGAGACGAGATGTGAATGCTTTCGAGTCGTCCCAATTCGATTTGCGCTTTCGCCTGAGCAACGCATATTTTGTCAAAATAGCGGACAATCGCCTTGAATCGCTCCGCATCTTCCAGCAGAGCAATCAGCGCATCGTCCAGAACCGGAAACCACTGCAATGCTTTGGAGAATCCGTCTCCGACCCAGCCGCCGAGATGATATTTTTCGCCGATTATTTCCCGGGCGAGATGGGCGCTGTAAAAATTTTCCTCTGTGAAATCTAAATCCGGCAACTCCCACTTTTCCGGATCAGCGGTCTGAAAATCGTGCGAGCTATCGCCGACAGGCGGATTATTTATCAAATTGTCCAGAATCGGAGCTACAGCAGTTCCTTTCTTTAGCATGGGCAAATAAAGCAAGACACCGTCAAAACCATATCGCAAAGTGAGCTGACATTCAATTTCGACAAATTCTTCAACTGTTTCAGGAAATTTGCCATCCTCGCGCCCATTGCGAACAATGTGCTCCAGACTCAAAGGACACCAGACCGGAACGCGATCCGGGATTTTTCTCTGCATGGCGCGATTAATTCTTTCCCGCGGCGTCATGGCCTATCTTCTTTCCCAGATTATTTTTTTGAGAAATTCAATTAATTTAAGGCGCACAATTTCATTCGTTTCAGGATCTGGATTTTCCTTCCATTTTTCGTATAACCCCAGAATTTCGCTTTTTTCTTCGGAATTAATTTTCCCTCTTTCCGCCTCATCTTCTATCCATTCTTCAAAAGAACCCAGCCATTTTTTCGAAGAACCGATGTCATCCGGAGTTCGAATGAAATTTCTCCGATCGATTTTCCCAAAATAGAGTCGCGGCGGCTTCCCGTTTTCCGGAACAATCGCCACTTCGAACAACGGATCAATCTCCAGCACGCCGAGATGAAGCGGATTGCGATTATCTTTTTGAATTAAATTTTCGTCGATGGTTGCAGCTACAATCTGGCACACAAACAGTTGGTAATGATCCCCGACAGGAATAGATTTTTGAACTCGCGCCTCCAGATTGATCGGACATTCTTTGATGCCGGTCGGCTTCACTTTTTTCGACGCCAGCGGCGTCAATTCCGCGATTTCCAGTTCATTGATGCCGCGCGGGAACGGCAAACCCATCGCCCAGATTTTTTCCATCAATTCCGCGCCCGGATAGCTGATCACGCATTCCGGATTTTTGACAAGATTACGAAAAGCATCCCGAACAGGAATGTCGGGAACATCCCGGCTGCCCACGGAAAAGGCAAAATACCAGTTCGAACCCGATGGTTCTGCCAAAGAATTTACGCCAACGCACGTGCCGAGAGTGACCGGCGTGACATTTCCGTTGCCAAATTCGTCAATTGTAGAAATTAGATACGTAATTTGCGGTGGCTGCACAAAGCGATAGTTGAAACCTCTGTCTGATTTTTCTAAATCAAAATAAATTTGTGTCATGGTTAGTTCCGTTTTTTAGACAGGATTTACAGGATTTTATGGATTTAAATGCTGATGTGCCCAGATTTCCAAAAAATAAGTTTCAAATTTAAATCCTGCTCATCCTGTCGATCCTGTCAAATAAGAAATTCAATTCTTCCTGAGCCTCGCCTTCGCGATCATGCATTGACTCTTTCCCAAATTTACAATTTCATACCTGCCCAGACATGCCGGAACAATTATCGTCTCCGAATAATTGAAATCGAAAAATTTTTTCTCATCGTTTTTGTCAACAACCCTGACTCGCTCGCCTTCCACCAATGTCAAAACGTGAA
>JAADFU010000150.1 GCA_013152715.1 Calditrichota bacterium | reverse complement strand
CCAACTTTTTCAACTCTTCTTCAGAAAATTCCAAATTCTTCAACGCCCCGACCACATCTTCAATCTGCTCCACTCTACTCGCTCCAATGAGCGCTGATGTAACAACTGACTGGCGTAATACCCAGGCGATCGCCATTTGTGCCAGCGACTGTCCGCGTTGTGCGGCGATCTGATTTAACTTTTCAATAATGCTCAATCTCTCCACTGAAATCGATTCCCGCGGAAGGCTGCTATTTTCCCTCGAAGCACGTGAGCCGTTCGGAATTCCTTTCAAATATTTGTCCGTGAGCATGCCCTGCGCCAGCGGGGAAAAAACAATGCATCCGATGCCTTCTTCTTGCAAAACATCCAGTAAGCCATCTTCAATCCAGCGGTCGAACATGTTGTAATTCGGTTGGTGAATCAAGAGCCGGGTTCCCATTTCGCGGAGAATTTTCACTGCCTGTCGCGTCTGCTCCGGATTATATTGAGAAATCCCTACATACAGCGCCTTTCCGCTGCGAACAATGTAATCCAGCGCGCCCATTGTCTCTTCCAGCGGCGTCTCCGGATCCGGGCGGTGATGGTAAAAAATATCCACATATTCCAGACCCATGCGTTTCAAACTTTGATTTAGGCTGGCGATGAGATATTTTCGCGAACCGTAATTTCCGTAGGGACCGGGCCACATGTCCCAGCCTGCTTTAGTGGAAATGATGAGTTCATCGCGATATGGGCGAAGGTCTTTTTTCAAAATCGCGCCAAAAGTTTCCTCCGCGGATCCATAAGGCGGGCCATAATTATTCGCCAGATCAAAATGCGTAATTCCCAGATCAAACGCCCGCAGAATCATTTTTCGGCTATTTTCAAAAACATTCACACCGCCAAAATTTTGCCATAATCCCAGCGAGACTGCCGGCAGCTTTATGCCGCTTCTACCGCAGCGGCGATATTTCATCTCCTGATAACGATTTTCGTTCGGTAAATACATTCATTTATCTCCCTTTTCTCGAATGAATTTTGCATCTATCAAATTGGCAGCCTGTTCAAATTTCGGAAGCCAATCCTGCGTCCTGACTTTCAAAACAAATTCTTTCACGCTTGCAATATCAACTTCAATCGGAACAGGCTCTGAATTCACGTCAATCGCCGGACTGACGTATAATTCTTCGCCATCGCCGTAAATTGCCAGTTGCATCTTGCCGCTGGTTAGTTTTTCTTTTTTCCAGAAAGGATTTTTAACTACTGTAAAAATCGCGGAAAAGGTTTCAAACTCTCCATTAGTTTTATAAACCAACGATTTTTTGGGGGAAAGTTTATAATCTTTAGAAGGTTCCGAACCTTCGATAGGTTTGTAAATCAGAGATATCGGCGGGAAAAGTCCCAAGCCTTTTTCAAAAATTTTGGCTTTCAATTTAAATGGTTCTCCCCAAATCGACCTGTTAAATTCGTAGCCGCCCGTCCAATAATTTGACGAATCAATTTCTATGTCTGTCAGATAAATCTCTTTGTCGGTGTTCTTCGGCCGGGTGATTTGAATTTTTCTCGGCTTTATCGTTTTCCGCAGGTTTTCATTTGCTCGCCATTGATATTTTTCATCAATCTTCCAATCCTGATTAAAATAGCCGCATAAAAGCGGAGTTCCTTCAACCGTCAAATTTCCTTGTAAAATGTGAATCCCAAGTGTGCGACTGTCAAAAATTTGATAATCAAAATCCATGCCGATGTCTTTTGCATAATTGACAATTGCGCGCCATGAATTACCGCCGTAAATTACGACATAGTGCTCCGGATTCAGCGGATTGGGATAAATCATGGCAATTCCCACGTCTTTGCCGTGAAAAATTTTATCACCAAAGTGAATTGCATCGTCCTCAAATTGAACCGGCAAATGGGGAATGATTTTTTTTGTAAGTAAATTTTCTTCAGGCGAACCGAGCAAAATCAGATTAGAATTTTCAATGTCAGTTTGCGTGATGGCATAATCCGCCTTAATTCTTGGAGAAACATGCTGCCATTTCCGCCACTGATTTTGAAAATTGATAGCCGCAGCAAAGTTCGCCATATTCTCCTGCTCCGAGCCTCTGGTGCCATAAACGAGGACGAAACCGGAATTGAACACATCGAGGATGGGACCTGTCAGACCCTTCTTTTTAATCAATTTTCCTTCGTTATTTTTTGAAAAAATCTCCCAGCTAAATTTTTCGTCCGATTTATTGGTGATTTTTCGAAAATTTATCTCTTCAAAAGTCTGATTTGAAGCAATCTCAAATTCATCGCCATCAATCTGAATCACTAAATTTTCGGATTTATCAACAGGACACGATTTCAATTTCAATTTAAACTGCGCCACATTTTCGGTTTCAATTCTTATCAGGGAATTCTTTGCGCTGGCTTCTATTTTTGCAAATTGTAGAATATCGATGAATCTCAAAATTTCAACCCAGTAAGAACTGGCATGATTCAAATCACCGCATTTGAGAACAATTTTTTCAGGTCTGGGATTGCGGCGCAGATTTTCAAACCAATCATAAATGGACTCTTCCATCGACGGGTCAAAGCCGCCGTGCGCTGCATTCGGATGTTCAACATAGCGAACATCGTAGCCCAATTTTTTCAATTTCGCCACAATTTTTCTGCTCTGGTCAATGGGCACAATGTCGTCCAGAACGCCATGATGGCAAAAAATCGGCAAATTGAGCGCATTTTCCGCATAAAAAAGCGGACTGCGCTGTTCCGCGAAAAATTTTTGAGGCGGAGAAGCGGATTCATACGGGAAACCTGTCCAGAAAGCAAATTCCGTGGGACCCATAATAGGCGCAATCGCTGCGAACATGTCCGAATGCGTCAGTCCCAGATGCCATGTTCCGCCGCCTCCCATGGAGCCGCCGGTCAAATAAATGCGATTGGCGTCAATTTTATACAATCGTCTGACTTCTGCAATCACCTCCAGCACATCCTGTTCACCAAGATTTTGATACATCGTATTTCCTCTGCCAAAGGGATTGACAACGATGTATCGCCCGCCTTTTGTTGTATGCGGCATAAAAATCGGCAAAAAAATATTTTCCTGCCACGAGGAAAAACTAGGGTCGTAGCCATGCAGATTAACTACCAACGGAAACGGCTGCTGTCCATCATATTTTTCTGGGACAAACAACGCATATCCCTGAACGCTGCCATCAATCTCCGAATAGTAGCCGCGCAGAAACGTCCCTTTTTGATTGGCAAAAGGATTTCTGCCCGCTTTTAATTCTGCTGCTGCTTGTTC
>JAADFU010000149.1 GCA_013152715.1 Calditrichota bacterium | reverse complement strand
TGTTGTTCGCGCGATTTCAATATCATCGACAAGCTCCCGCACTGCAGCAGCGTCAGAGAGCTCAAAACCTCGCAAAATCAAGCGTTCAGTTTCTAAAACAGGTAATTTTGCCATATTTTTTCCATCAAGGTACAAAATTCCAGCTATTTTTACATTTAGACAGGATTTTTATATTGTGCAACACTTAAAAATTTCAACAAAACCCCAACATCTGCTAGCTACTTTTAATATTTTCTATCTGTAAGACTCTCTCCGATGACTGATTCTCAAGATAAGCGCCGTATCTTCACTGATAGTGAAAATAACCCTGTAGTCTCCGACACGAAATTTTCGTAAGCCGGCGAATTTTCCCGTCAGCGATGGGAAACGATCTGCGTTATCGGGTAGATATTCTTCAATTTTCTGAAGAATTTTGTCTGCCTGAATCGTGTCAATTTTCTTGAGATCGCGAGAAACTGACTTTTTAAATGCTATCTTATAACTCAAGCTCTTCTCTCAATTCGTCTAACGAAACCACCGGATCAGCCGTATCGTGCAGTCGATCTACGGCAACCTGTAGATCCGCTAAAGCAGCCAAATAAGCTTCCAATGCCTTTTGAACAAGAAAAGATTTTGACCGCTCTGTTTCTTTAGCAATTTCAGATAGTTTTAAAGCCAATTTATCAGGGATTCTTACAGAAATTGCTTTACTCATTGATTTCCTCCATTGTAATGCATTGTATTACAATGTAATAAATGTAAGCTTGAAATGCAAGATATTTTTTGACATGGCGACATTTATAGGAAATTGGCTTTTACAATTTTCAATTTCCCATGGCTTTATTGCTCGTTGTTTAAAATTTAACAAACGAAATCAGCGAAGGTCAAAAAATTGAATGCTATTTTTTTGCCTTTTCATCTTTCGGGAATTGCTCATGTTTTGGCCAAAGTAGTGGATCCTGCGCAAGCTGTTTTTTCACTACTGCGATAGCTTTCTCCAATTGAGCGTCGTAACCGCGGGAAACCTCCACCAGGTCGACAACGTAGTCCGGCGTTACGCCTTCATTTTCTACGACCCATTTTCCTTCAGTGGAATAAATTCGATAATCCGGCGCCGACATGCCGCCGCCGTCAATCAGACCGATCCACATGGAAACTCCGACCAAACCGCCCCAACTGCGCGTGCCGACAATTGGGCCCAGTCCTTTTTTTCTGAACTCGTACGGCAGCATATCGCCGCCGGAACCTGCCTGCCGGTTGGTAATGCAAACCATGTGCGCGCGAACCGCCATATCAGGAATGGTCTGATCGTGTGAATAGCGACGCGTCCAGTACGCCAGAACTTTTTTGTCCAAACGACGCAGAAAAATATCGGGATCAAGGCCGCCGCCGTTAAATCTGCCGTCGATGATGAGACCTTTTTTGCGCGTTTGCGCGTAGAAAAATTTGGGAAATTCCTTTGATGAACCCAAATAAGTATCGGGCATGTGAATGTAGCCGACCTGTCCGTTGGTTCTGTCGGCAACTAATTTTCGATTATGTTCTGTCCAATCCAGATAACGCAGAGTCCGCTCGCTTCCAATCGGCTTTACCACATATTTTCTTGCTCCGGCGAGCGTCGGTTTAGCGTTGACCACAATCGTGATTTGCTTTCCGGCTAAATTTTGAAAATAGGAATAAATATTTTTGTCTGCAGTAATATTTACGCCGTCAATTTGCAGCAAGTAATCATTTTTTTTCACGTCAATCCCCGGTTTCGCCAGCGGCGGATAAACGCCGGAAGTCCAATCGGCGACGCGATAAATTTTCTCAAACTGATAGCGATTGTTCGCTTTGTCAATTTTGTAGTCGGCGCCCAACATGCCCACACTGACATATTCTTCGGACTGGCGTTTGATGTCGCCGCCAAAGACATAGGTGTGCGATGTGTTCAGCTCGCCGATCAACTCGCCAATCAAATAGCGCACATCCTGGCGACAGGAAACAAAGGGTAAAAGTTTGCCGTATTTTTCGCGCATGGCAGGCCAATCGATGCCGTGCATTTTGGGCTCATAATAGTAATCGCGCTCCATGCGCCAAGCTTCGTTAAAAATTTGTGTCCATTCTTTGAGCGGATCGAGTAAAATCTGTAAGTCTGAAAGATCAAGATTTTTTCCTTTGGAATCACGAACTGAGGCATCGACAATGCCCACTTTCTTTCCTTTTTGATAAACGATTTTCTTCCCATCGGCCGATAATTTGTAACGTTTAATATTTTTTATGACGCTCTGGCTCTTTTTTTCTTTGAAAGAAAAAGCGTACAAATTCATGGAGCCTACGCCGCGAAACTCGAAACGATTGAAATCGCCTTGGTCTTTGTTCAGATAAAATAAGGCATCATCATTTGCTGACAATCGACGGTAATTTCCCCGCGGCAATGGAAACGCCTCCACCCTATCAGCTAACGACACAAAATCGATACGAATTTTTCCGTCATTTTTCGGTTGTGATTTTTTCGGCGACGCATTTTCCGATTCAATTTTAACTTCGTCACTCTTCAACGGAAACAATGATTCTCCGTCCTTTTGCAGCGTCAGTGAGTAAATTCCCGCCACTTTTTTGTAAACCAATTCCCATTCAAAATCGCCGTAGGTCGGATCAAATCGGCGATTGGAAATGAAAAACAAGTGTTTACCGTCGTTGGAAAAAATCGGATCGAAATCATTGAACAGGCCGTTGCTCACACAGCGGCTTTTTTTCGATTGCAGTGAATAGATGTAAATTTGATAGACCAGATCCGGGTTCATTTTTGCGTAAGTTAGATAACGGCTATCCGGCGACCAGGAAAAATCCGAGATCGGTTTCAATTCCATGGACACGTCCACATTCTCAAATTTGGCGCGATCTACCTCGGTAATCTTTTTCGTCGTCACGTCCAGGAAGTAGAGTCGCAACGTTTGATCGGTGAATGCGATTTTTTTGCTGTCCGGCGACCAGCGCAGCGTGTGGCGATTGTTCTTTTTGTGCGTCGTCAACCTGATCGGTTTTTTCGCGCCCTTGGGATCGCTGAGGTAGATTTCATATTCGCCGCTTTTGTCAGACAGGTAAGCGATCCATTTTCCGTCCGGCGACCAGACTGCATCCTTTTCGCGGGAGCCGCAGTCGTGGGATAAATTTCTCGTGGGCCCTTCTTTCTTGGGAACCGTAAAAATCTCGCCGCGCGCAACAATCAGCGCTCTGTTGCCATGTGGAGAACAATCGATGTCAGTGATCAAATCATCTACCTTTTTCCAGTAAGGTCGAATTTCCGGAAAATCAGAACGAATTTCCACATTCACTTTGTGCGTCTGTTTTGTCGTCACATCTAACACGTACAGCGCGCCGCCGAGTTCGTAAACGATTTTGTTGCCGCCAGCGCTGGGCCGGCGCACATCGTATTCTTTGTGAAAAGTAAGTTGGGCGCGTTTTTTGGTCGCTGGATCCAGCGAATAGATATTCAACGCGCCGTCTTCGTCTGAACTGAAATAAATTTTATCGCCGATCCACATGGGAATGCGATCCGTTCCCGGGAAATCGGTCAATTTGACATCTTTCATTTTCTGAAAATCAAACAAGTAAATATCCTGCGACAGTCCGCCAACATAGCGTTTCCACGTCCGATGTTCCCGCGCCACGCGATTGTAGGCAATTTTCTGTCCGTCCGGTGAAAAACTGCCCTGAACCGCCTCGTGCAAAATCAACTCTTCCAATCCCGAGCCGTCAGGCGATATCAAAAACAAGCGCGCGAAACGGCTGAAACTATTGCGCGAGGAACGAAAAATAATTTTATTTTTCGTCGGATGCCAGCCAACGACCACATCAGCGCCGGGATGAAACGTCACGCGGCGGATATTTCCGCCGAAAATGTCCATCACATAAACATCACTATTGCCGTCGTATTGTCCGGTAAAAGCGATGAGTGAGCCGTCCGGAGAAAATTTCGGAAAACTCTCCTCGCCGTCGTAAATGGTCAGACGCTGAGCGACGCCGCCGTTGGCGTTCACTTTCCACAAATCTCCGCCGTTAGAAAATACAATCCAATCGCCGTAAATATCCGGATAGTGCATCAGGGGAGATTTTTGTATTTTTGTCTGGGGAAAACCTAATTGAGAAATGAGGAGAATGAGAGATAAAATGAGAAAAAGTCGGAGTGTTTTCTTGGGAATCATTAATGCCTCCATTGTTTTGTTGGCTTTTCGCTGTTCGCTTTTCGCCTTTCGCTGCTCCCCCATTTGCTGCAAGGTAAGTTTGTTTGGGGTTTAGAGTTTGGAGCTGCGAGTATGAATGTCACACTCAACTATCTGTTATTTAACGAACTTAACAAAAATCAAATACCCAATACCTTAATGACCAAATCACAAAATCAAACTTTTAACCAAGTCCACTGCAGAGGCCGCATCCGGCGCGTAGCCGTCGGCGCCAATTTCTTCTGCGTAACCATCTGTCACAGGAGCGCCGCCAATGACGACTTTGACTTTGTTGCGCACGTTGGCATTTTCCAGCGCGGTGACGATTCCCTTCATATTTACCATTGTCGTGGTCAGCAACGCGGACATTCCGATTACCTGCACGCCGTCATTGATTACGGCATTTAAAAATCTCTCAGCGGAAACATCCACACCCAAATCCACAATTTCAAATCCACCGCCTTCGAGCATCATCCCGACGAGGTTTTTGCCGATGTCGTGCAGGTCGCCCTTCACAGTTCCGAGCGCCACGCGGCCCACTGGGTCCACGCCGGTTTCCGCCAGTAAAGGTTTCAAGATTTCCATTGCTCCTTTCATGGCGCGGGCCGCGATCAACACTTCCGGTACGTAAAATTCATTATTCTTAAATCGCCGTCCCACTTCTTGCATTCCGACAAGCAATCCTTCGTTCAAAATTTTCCGCGGCGTCATGCCATCTGCCAGCGCTTTTTCAGTGAAGAGTTTCGTCTCAGCCAGCTTCCCGTTGATCAAATTCGTTTGCAAGTTTTCAAGCAATGACATTTTCGTTTCCTTTCTGAACTTATTTTATTTTTGAATGGCATAATTCCTGTGCATTTGCGGAGTGAATATGAATTAATAAATATAGCATAAATTCAATTAAAGTCAATAATAATTTGTCAATTATCACTGAACCCGTGTCATTTTTTTTATTGGCGATTTAGTGTTTTTAAGCTTTTCCCGACGAGTTGTTAGTGAACAGTAAACCTGTTATTGACTATTTGACATTAGCCATTTTGCAACGCGGCAAGTTCAATTATTTTTTTTACTTGGATTTTCAGACAGGGTAAAATAAAAAACAGCCCCCTCATTGGGTTTAGATTCCGCCCAAATTCTGCCGCCGTGACGAGAAATAATCCGATGAACAATGGAAAGTCCAATTCCCGTGCCTTCAAATTCTTCCGCCGAATGCAAGCGTTGAAAAACCAGAAATAGCTTGTCCGCATATTTCATGTCAAATCCCACGCCGTTATCGCTGACGTAATAAACTGTCGTGTCGTTTTCTGTTCTTGATCCGACTTCAATTTGAGGATTATTTTTTCCGGAGCTGAATTTTATGGCATTGCTGAGCAGATTGGTCATGACCTGCTGCATGAGAGAGGCGTCGCCCTGCGTCTGGGGCAAAGTTTTGACCTTAAAACGGATTTTGCCTCGCTGTTCGACATCGGTCAAACCAGCAAAGGCAGATCGCGCCAACTCCGCCATGTCAATTTCTTGGGGCTTGAGAGCATGGCGTCCGATGCGCGAAAGAGCCAGTAAGTCATCGATCAGTTCAGACATGCGCTGCACATTTTTGCGTACGATTCCGATGAGCCGCTGAGCCTCGGCGTCCATTTTGTCAGCAAATTTTTCAACTATCATGCCGGAAAATCCGTCAATCGCCCGCAGGGGCGAACGCAAATCATGCGAGACAGAGTAAGAAAAAGATTCCAGTTCCTGATTCGCTTCCATTAATTCTGCGGTGCGCTCGGCAACTTCTTTCTCCAGATCTGCTTCATGCCGGCGTAGCCGCTCTAAAAGCAAAGTATTTTGCAAACCGACAGCGGCTTCGTTAGCCAATGTCTCCAAAAATGCGCGCTGCCGCGAAAAATCCCGTTCGTGCAACGAACCAAGACCAATGATGCCAATCACTTCATCTCCGGCAAGAAGCGGTAAGCCGGCAAAGGAGCGAATTCCTGCCATTTTGCATTCGTCACGCGTGCAGCGGTTGTCAGTAAAAATATTTTTGGAGAACACTGACTTCCCTGTGGCTGCCGCAAGACCGCACAAACATTCGTTGACATGATGGATTCGGGCAGCATCTAAATCAAATTCCATTTCACGAAATTCGCTGGCAAAAAGCTTAAGTTGCTCTCCTTCCTTAAAATAAAACAAGGCGATATCCGGTTCGACCGAGGGTTTGATGACATGCAAAACTTCCACGGCCATCTTCTGCGATTGTTGAATCTGGCGCACGCGAAGGCTCAAATTGTACAATTGATCCAACTCCAGCAAGCTCCGTTCCAGAGCGCGTTGGGCATTTTTGAGCGGCGTGATGTCCAACGTGGCAATTAAGACCAGGGAATCGTTTTTGGGAAAAAAAGCAAATTCTTCGGCTAATGCCACATAATTCAGATAGATATCTTTCAGTTCGCCGTTCACTGTTTTTACCTGCGATTCTGCGGAAAATCGCTTCCCGCCCCTCGCTAAAGCAATTAATTCGTCTTTAAATGCCGCGTAAGAAGATTCCCCTAAAATTTTGTCCAGATTTCCCAGCAGATCCTGTTTATCTTTAGCATCATGCAACCGAACAGCAGCCTGATTTACACTTACGACGCGCACGCGTCGCGCACACTCCAACAATACCTCGGGATGTGCGGTTAGATGTTCAGCAAGCTCGGCTTTTTTTACTCCGGAAGCAAACAGCTTATCGAGATACTCAATCACGTCAGAATAGTCTTCTTCCCACAACGGCACCGGTGAATTTTCAAATAGAATGCGGTATTTTCCTTCGCTTTGCTGCAGCGCAATTTCGGAAAGTTTGCGATCGGTAACTTCTGTGAAATAAATCGTCAAACCATCCGGCGAAGGGTAAATTCTGTTCTCAAACCAACGATTCCAGGGCTCATAATAATCCTCCAAATAAATCGTCTGTTGCGTTTTCATCGCTTTGTAGTAAGCCCGGTAAAAAGGTAGCTCAATCCCCTCGGGATATTCAGTCCAGATATGTTTGCCTAACAGATCTTCGGGTTTTTTGCGATTAAGCAAAATTGCCGCCTTGCTGTTGACGTACGTGAAACGCCAATTTTTGTCCAGAGCGACTACGCCGTCTGTAATCCGTTCAAAAACATCGCTCAATAATTTTCTGGCTTGTTCTGTTTCTGCAAACAGGTTTTCACGCTCCTTTTCCAGTTGTTTCAATTCTTCAATGTTACGCGTAATTGAAATGAGATGCGCGACGTCATTCAATTTGATTACGCAAGCTGACATCAGACCTGTGGCGACACGGCCGTCTTTCATGCGAAATTTGGCTTCCAAATTGGTCACGCGCCCGCGCTTTTTCAAAGCTTTCACTAATCGTTTTCTGTCTCGAGGATCAGCCCAGATGTTGATTTCCAACGACGTTTTGCCGATAACATCTTCCCGAGTGAAACCCGTTATTTCTGTAAATCCTTCATTAATATCCACATACATCCCATCTTCCAATCGATTCAAATTGATAGAATCAGGATTGGTGTGAAAAGCAAGCCGGAATCGCTCCTCGGATTCACGTAGTTTTTCATTAATGGCTTTGCGTTCCGTGATATCGATGCTGATTGCAGAAACCCCGACAATAGTTTTCCCAACACGAATCGGATTGAGCAGAACCTCGAAAACATGCACACCATCAGGGAGTTCTTCTTGGTACTCAAAAGTTTGCTGCTCGCCGGCAAGCGCCTTCCGATATTTGCTTTTCCAGAAACGGCGTTGTTTCGGCGAGAGAATATCCAGCGCGGACATTCCTTTTTCCAGGGTTACGCCGTAAATGGCTTTATAAGCATCGCTAAAAAAATCATTAAAAACCAGATAGCAAAAATTGTGATCAACTGACCAGATTGATTCATTGCGCGCGTTGATCAGAGACCTGATGTTGGCCTCGGATTCTTTGACCGCATTCTCTATTTGTCGGCGCTCGGTGATATCTTGCGCAGCGCCGTAAATTCGGATGACCCGTTTTAGTTTTTCGTCCCAAACAGGCACTGCATAATCGCGCAACCATCGCGGCTCTCCCTGGCGCGTGACAAAACGCATTTCGCAAACGTCCTCGTCGCCGCTGATGACTCGCGTTGCATGTTCCATTGCGATCGGCAAATCGTCGGGATAAACCAGAGCTTGCCAACCGCTGCGGGCATCGATCTCTTCAGTTGTAAAACCAAAAACGCGAAAAAATTTCTCAGAAATCCATTCTCTTTTCATCTTGCCATTTTTCTGCACACGAAAAGAATAAGCGTAATCGGAAATGACTTTCGTGATAAATCGGTAGCGTTCCTCGCTCTCTCTAAGCGCAGCTTCGGCCTTCTTCCAATCCGAAATGTCCCTTACAATTGATACTTCCGTTTTTTTTCCGCCATATTGAAATATCCTTGCATTTATCTCCACCGGAAATTTCCTGCCATCTTTTGAAAAATGCTTTGCTTCAAAAATCAGATGACCTTTTTCAGCCAGAATTTTCCTTATTTTAGCCGCGCCCTTTGATCGGGCATCTGCGACATCACTAATATCAACCGCAGACAAATTCAAAAATTCTTCTCGTGAATAACCATACCGCTCACAAGCGACACGATTTACGTGCAGGAACTTGCCAAATCCCTTTTCCTTCCAGGGGTGAATAAAAATCGCATCAGGGCTGTAATCAAAAACAATTTTGAAAAAATCGTCTTCCTGATGAACGACATCAGCCGGTCCTGCACCCTGGTCTGTTTGCGCCGGGGCGAGTTGCAGCGACAATTTTCTTCTTTCCAATAAATTCCTCACGCGCAGCAGCAACTCTGTTTCGCTAATGGGAGCAGAGATGGTGTCGTCAATGATTTCCGACAAATCCGGCAGATCAAGCACGGCGTCGCCGGGAAAATTTACCAGCAAAAAAGGCAAGAAATCTTCCCCCGCTTTTTTCCTTTCTGACACTTGAGTCCGGAAACGACGTAAATGAGTCCCATCCAGAATGCAGAGATCAAATGATTTGTCAACTGGAAAAACTGTTTCGGATGAGAGGGGCTGGTAATCTTTCGAGAGAAAAATGGAAAGCGAGTTTCTTTCTTTTTCATTTTTGAGAAGCAATAAAATTTTGTACATTTTTTTTTGCTCCCTGCCGAGTGAAAAAATTAGATGTGTTTATCCCATTTAGTTGTCTTCCTAATTTTTAAATATAGCACAAAAATCAGAAAAGTCAATAGAAAAAAACTGAACTGGATTTGAACGCAGAACTCGAACGACAGAGACATGAAACAATTATGATTGATCGCCCCTGCCAATAATAGGCAAGCCAAGGTCAGCGTCTTAACGTTTGCCAACATCGCTGGAAGAATAAACAGACCTTTATTTTTTTCTTGACATTTTCTATATTTATTTTTATATTTTAATTGATATTTAAAAAATCGAGCAAAATATCACAGAAAAATATTATACCACAAAAAATCCGAGAGGGTACTAATATTTCCTCCAATCTTCTTAACTCACAATTCTCTCAACCTCTGAATCAGAACTTTAATTCCTAATATTTTCTGTCAGGTAAAGCTCGCAAATGCTTTTTTTCATCTTTCAAAGAGGAATCATGAAGAATTGCTTAGTTCATGCAATAGCTTCCCTGCTGACTCTTTTTTTATTGGTTACAATTAGCTGTATCCCTGCCAATTATCTTTCCCCAAAAGTGCTTAAGCCTGGTGAAAAAACGTTAGGTCTCGGACTATCATGTTCAAATTCTGGCGAATTTTTTGAAGTAATCCCCTCTTTTTGCTTCCGTGCCGGATTCTTTAACGCAATGGATATGGGCATCAGCTTAACTGCTTTTCCTGGATTTGGTCAGGGCGTTTTTTTAGATTCAAAACTCAAATTAGCCGAAAAGCCACTTTTCATCTCCTTTGATTCAGGATTCTTGATGACTACTCAATATTTCTCTTCAGACAATGAAGAGATTGGACTGGCTTTCCATCCGCTGTTTCTTTTTGGAAGTGAAAATATTTATGCAGGACTTGGCTGGAATTTTAATATTCACCGGGAAAAATCATATCCAATGGGAAAAGAGCCAATTGTTAAAAGGAGCAGAGAATCCACTCCTCTCATTTTGCTGGGGACTTCTTACGGCAAAAAGTGGAAATTTAGCATTCAAACCATTTTTTCACCTTCGTCAAAGAATTCTCTAAACCCTTCTTCTATCTTGCAAATTGGCTTTTACTATTGCTTTGGTCTCAAAGATAATAATCAGAAGCGATGAAACCGCTGGCGCGCCAGAGCTAATATTCAAAAATGAAAAGCCAATTAAAAAAGGAGCATGTCATGAAAATCAAATTTCAAATGAACAAATTTTGCTCTGAAATCAACATTTTTCTTATTATTCAAATTTAAATCCTGCCACATCTATCGTCAATTCTCTGTGACAATTTATCAGCTTTGCTTGGGCGTAACAACAAGAATTTATGCGGATAAACACAAATTTCAATAATTCAGTGGTCATAAAATTGAAAGAATGGTTAATATCTTATGAGAAAGAAACATTGGGTTATGTTGCTTCTTCTCTCGCTGGGGACAGCGAAAATAAGTAGCTCTCAGCAAACAAAATTTCATATCCTGAGCACGAATACCAGGGCGCTTTCCATGGGCAGCGCTTTTACCGCTGCCGATGATTTTTATAGCTATTATCTCTGGAATGCTGCCGGCGCTAAATTTAAGGAAAATGAACCTGAAATGTTGAAAAATACTTATCTCAAATGGAATATGGATTTGACATCCCTGAGTTTGGGAGTTTTGCTGTTGACTTTGTATTCTAATTCAAATAATGAAGATGAATCTGATGACGAAACTGTTGAATCAATTGTAAAATTGTTTGCGTTCAGTTTCCGCGGACTCACGTTAATCAGAAGTAAAAACGTGTTAGTTTCTTTAAATTTGTTCGAAGAATTAATGGATTATAAATTTCCTACAAGAAATCCCTTTACTAATTGCTCCAATTCAATTTGCTTCTCACTAAAACCAAGCAACCAGTTGTCTTTGGGATTATCAGTGAGCGCCTATAAAATCGATGATGATGAGTGGCAAGCGGTGGGAACTGGTTACAACCTGGGTATGCAATATCAGCCTCAGAAAATCAAGGGCTTGAAATGGGGAATTTCATATTTTAGATTTAGCCAGGATGTAAAAATGGCAAGGTCAAAAATTGAAAGAATTTTTAATAATTCATTTTGCTTTGGGATTTCTTATCGCCATGATGACAAATATCTCATTTCAGCCGACATTAAAAACTTACTTTCATTTTCAAAAGGCTACTTCGGTGAACTGCATTTTGGGGCTGAGCAGAAACTCTTTTATAATTTCTATCTAAGAGAAGGTTTTTTCCCTTTTGATAATAACATCCATAAACTTGCCGCAACGATTGGAATTGGATATCAGTCAAATTTTTATGAAAATCCTGATGCAAAATATTTTGATGTTTCAATCGGATTTTTACTCTACTCGCAAACTCCGCTCAATCAAAACATCGTGTCCGTCTCTACACGAATAGGTCTATGAGAAAACAAATGACATTTTGCTAAAGCAAAAATTTCAGGCTTCGAATTTGTGATAAAAATTTCTTTTGTATTGCGTCGGGTCTTTCACTCCCGCTTCGGCAAAGCCTTTTTTGCGCAACCGGCAACTATCGCACTCGCCGCAAGAAAGACCGTCCGGCGTGGGATCGTAGCAACTCAAAGTCAGCGAGTAATCCACGCCCAATTTCACGCCGGCGCGAATAATTTCCGCTTTGGACAATTTGCTCAAAGGCGCGTGAATTTGAAACGGCTTTCCCTCGGCTCCGGCGCGCGTGCCCAAATTTGCCATTCGTTCAAAGGCGGCGATAAATTCAGGCCGACAATCCGGATAGCCGGAATAGTCGACAACATTGGCGCCGATAAAAATGTCCTGCGCTCCCAAGACTTCGGCCCAGCCAAGCGCAATGGACAAAAAAACGGTATTTCTCGCCGGAACGTACGTAATGGGAATGTCAGCTCCCATCGCTTTTTCGTCTCTGTTTTTGGGAACATCAATATTGTCCGTCAGCGCCGAGCCGCCGATGGCGGATAAATTGACATCGACAATGAGGTGTTTTTGAGCGCCGAGATGTCGCGCTACTTTTTTCGCAGCTTCTAATTCCACTTCATGTCGCTGACCGTAGCGGAAACTGATAGCGTAAATTTCAAACCCCTGCTCCCGAGCCATTGCCAGCGCCGTCGCCGAATCGAGGCCTCCGCTTAACAGCACGACTGCTTTTTTATTCATCACACTCCTCGTTTTCCCTCATCCCAAATAATCTTGTGCAATTGAATTTGCAACTGAATGGGAAGCCCGCTTGATTTTATCCATTCCGCCAACTGCGAATAATTCAATTTCCCAAATACCGGAGAAAATAATAGCGGACATTTTCCCGTCAAATCATTTTTCTTCACAAAATTCACTGCCCAATCAAAATCCGCTTTATCGGATAACACAAATTTGACATTGTCAGAAGGACGTAAGTCCCGCAAATTTGTCAGCAAAAAACTTTCGCCTTCGCCGCTGCCGGGGCATTTCACATCGACGATGCGGATAATCGGCGGCCTGAGCGGCGTGATATCCAGAGTTCCGTTTGTTTCAACAAGAACGATCTTCCCGGCTGAAACAAGTCGCGCTGCCAACTCAAATACTTCCGCCTGTAACAGCGGCTCGCCGCCGGTGATTTCCACAAAATCGCAGGGGAATTGTTCGACGCGCTCGATGATTTCGGAGAGAAACATTTCCCTTCCTTCATCGTAGGCATAAGGGGTATCGCAATATTGGCAGCGCAAATTGCACCTGCTCAAGCGGACAAATACAAAAGGCAGGCCGGCAAAAGTAGATTCGCCCTGGATGCTGAAGAATATTTCGTTTACTTTGAGCATCACTCCTCGTAAATAGCCGTATAATTATCTGATTCGCCCACCTCTACAGAAATCATGCGGATCGGTTCGGGCAATTTTTTGCCGAGCAGTTTGAAAATGAATTTGGCCAAATTTTCCGAAGTCGGATTCAATTCTTTGTCGAACGGCGGGATTTGATTGACAAACTGATGGTCAAAGAGATCAATGATTTCCTGGAGATTTTTTTTCAAGTTCTTGAAATCATAAACCATACCGAGCTCGTCCAATTTTTCGCTGCCAATGGTTGCCTTTATTCGCCAATTGTGGCCATGCAAATTTTCACACGCGCCTTCGTATTCTCTGAGGCGATGGGCTGCGGCAAAAGATGTTTTTGCGCTTATTTTGAACATGCAATTCTCCTTAAAAATACTCCGTGCAGGGAATATAAAAAAAAGCCGAGAAATTTACAATAGATTTTTCGGCCTTTTCAATTTTTCCGGAATAGACGGGAGATTACCAAAGCACAATTTATCGCGCTGAATTGAAGATTATTTGGTTGAAAGTAATCGTTTTTTCGCCTATTTTGCTTCCGGCAGAGATTCGTTCTGTTCCTGAAAATATTTGACAGTGTCTTCGCGCAACAAGACCCACAGCGAGTAAATTCCGATCGCCGTGCCGAAGGGGATGGCCAGCAAATCGAGACAGGAAATAATGATAATCAGAATTCGCGCCCAATTTTTTCTCTTCAACAGTCCGATGCCGCCGATCACTTCCGGGATGGACGTGAGAACAAAGATTCCGCCAACGACGCTGCCAACTATTGAAGTAATGGCAATGGCTTCCGCGTCTTGCGAAAGAATTCCCCCGCCGGTAACCGCGACGAAAATCACCAAACCGATCAAAATACCAAGCACTCCAAAACCAATCTGCAGCGCGGCAACGAGAGTAACATGCTGGTCTGTTTTCATCATGTGTCCTTTGCTTTTTTGATGCGACATTTATTGAAATTATGAATTGTTTTAGACAACACTATTTTGACATGCGCGAGTTATTTCTTTTAACGAAAGAAAACGCTTAAAGATGCAAAAAAATTGCAAAAAGATGTACGCTACCTTTAAAATTAACCTTCTTTGAAAATGAACCTAATTCATGCAAAGAGCCAATTTTTTCTAATTTCAATATTTTTTGCTTGACAATTTCGCCATGTTTTAATATAATGTAACAGCGAACCTTATTTGTATTGAAAAAACAATTATTCTGAAATATCATCTTGGACGTATCAAACTCTAATTCATTTTTACTCAAATTTAAAATTAGCTCAAAGTTTATCTATGCCATTATTTCAAAAATCAGTCCTCAACAAGTATTTGAAAACGCTGGATTCCGCAGAAGTCGAGAACGCATTCCGGAGATTCAAAGCATTTTACGGCAATCCGACGCGGCTGGAAAACATCCGGCTGCTCAAAGAAGAAAATTACCAGGAAGGTTTTTTGCGGGAAATTTTCGTTCAGGTTTTGGGCTACACCATCAATCCCGATGAAAATTACAATTTGACCACGGAATTCAAAAATGCAACCGATGCTAAAAAAGCCGATGGCGCTATTTTGGACGACGGCGCGGCTATCGGCGTCATTGAATTAAAATCCACCAAAACCACTTCGCTGGAATCAATCACCGAGCAGGCTTTCAATTACAAAAATCACCAGCCGAATTGCCGCTACATCATTACGTCCAATTTCGAAAAAATCCGTTTTTATATCGACAATGCCACCGATTTTGAAGAATTCAATCTATTTACGCTGTCCGCGGATGATTTTCGCATCCTGTATTTGATTTTGAGCAAAGACAGTATTGTTAACGAAATCCCGCTGAAGCTGAAAAAAGAATCCGTGCTGCACGAAGAAAATATTTCCAAACAGCTTTACCAGGATTATTCTAATTTCAAGCGCAAAATATATGAAAATCTGGTCAAAAATAATCCGCAGTACGACAAACTCACGCTGTTCAAAAAATCGCAAAAGCTGCTGGATCGCTTGCTGTTTATTTTCTTTGGCGAGGACAGTGGCTTGGTGCCGCCGAATGCCATTTCTAAAATTATTGATCAATGGAAAACTTTGTGTGAACTGGACGAGCCCGCCACGCTGTACAGCAGATTTATCAAGTTTTTTCATCATCTTGACGTGGGCCACAACTACAAAACATTTGAGATTCCCGCATACAATGGCGGTCTTTTTCGCAGCGATGAAATGCTGAATAATTTGGCCATTGACGACGCCGCTTTGGCGGATGATTGCCTGAAGCTTTCCGCGTACGATTTCCAGACCGAAATCGACGTTAACATTTTGGGTCACATCTTTGAAAATAGTCTGAACGAAATTGAAGAATTGACCGCCGAATTGGAAGGCAAACCAGTCGATAAAAAGAAAACCAAGCGCAAAAGAGAAGGCGTTTATTACACGCCCAAATACATTACCAAATATATTGTGGAAAATACCGTCGGCGAATTGTGCCATCAGAAAAAGAAAGAACTGAATTTAGACGAGATTGATATGTCCGTCATGCAGAACAGCAGGACAAAACAGGGAAAACTCACGCGCAAAGCATCCGAGCTACTCGGACGCCTGAAATCTTATGCGGAATATTTACTTTCTTTGAAAATTTTGGATCCCGCCTGCGGCAGCGGCGCTTTTCTGAATCAGGCGCTGGAATTTTTAATTGAAGAACATCAGTTTGTGGACGACTACCGCCGCCAGTTGGAAAAAGACAGTCTGGGACTTTTTGACATCAAAAAATCTATTTTGGAAAATAATATTTACGGCGTGGATATCAACGAAGAATCGGTGGAAATCGCCAAACTTTCTCTGTGGCTGCGCACCGCGGAGCGCGGCAGAAAGCTGTCTGATTTGAGCAATAATATTAAATGCGGCAATTCTTTGATTGACGATCCGCAGGTTGCTGGCGAAAAAGCGTTTAAATGGGAAGATGAATTTCCGGAAATTATGGCGAATGGCGGGTTTGATGTGGTGATTGGGAATCCGCCGTACGGTGCTTATCTCAATAATCATGAGAAGAAATTTTACCAAATTTGTTATAGTACTTTTCAAGGTAACTTCGAGATATACTACTTCTTTATTGAAAAGAGTTTAACTTTATTAGGTTCAGAAGGATTGTTTGGTTTTATTACACCAGATACTTGGATTAAAATACCACAAGCACAAAAATTAAGAGAATTCGTCTTGCTAAAATTTGGTATTGAAAAAATTGTAAGTGTTAATTTTTCTGTTTTTCAAGATGCAAGTGTAAATGCATTAATTTCTATAATATCTCAAAATAATAATGTTGCTTATTGTAGAGTTAACGTACTTTATTCGGAGAATGTATTTTCAAACCTAAACAATCCAGGTTCCTCTTACAGGTGCAATATTGAGAGGTGGAAGAATTCAACTGATAAACAATTTCAAATTTTTCAAACAGAAAAAGAATTAAGTATTATTGATAAAATGAATTCAGATTCTATTCGCGGAGCTAATTTGCTCGATGTCAGCCAAGGGATTGTTCCCTATTCAAAAGAAAATTTGACTGAAGGCGAAATAAAAAATAGAATTTTTCATTCTAATAAAAAAGAGGATGAATCATTTGGTTTGTGGGTGCAGGGCCGCGCGATATCAAGATATTACATAAATATCAAGAATCCAGAATATTTGAAGTATGGTAGCTGGTTACATAGGTCAAGAAAGAAAAAATATTTTCAAGGCGAACGAATATTAGTCCAAGAAATCACTGGGGGAAACCCGGCAAGAATCTCTGCAACAATATTTGATCAAGAGTTATACCACGACCCTGGTATCATTTCATGCCTAAATATTTCACAATGCAGTACAAAATATTTACTTGCAATAATAAATTCTAAACTTATTTCTTGGTATAATAGGATAAATTCACCAAAAGGGAAACGAGTTACTTTCCCAAAGATATTAATCGGTGATATCCGCAAATTACCCTTTCGTATTCCTGATAATCAAGAAAAATTTACTAAAAATGCTGATAACTTATTGGAATTAAATAAACTTTTTCATGAAAAAATAAGTTCTTTTCTTATTCGATTAAAGGATAATATTGAAGGCTTTAAAATTAAAAATAACTTTAGAACTTTCTATTCTTGGGATTTTAGAACTTTTTTATCTGAATTAAAAAAGCAAAAAATCTCTTTTACATTAAAACAGCAAGATGAATGGCAAGAATATTTTGAGTCGTATAAATCGAAAATAAATTCGTTGCAAAGCAAAATAAAGCAAATTGACAATCAAATCGACCAAATGGTCTACGAGCTCTATGATTTAACGGAAGAAGAAATACAAATTGTAGAAAAAAGCTTTTAGTAGCAATTGGTGAAATTACTGCTGTTGATAAAAGTAACCAACGCAAAAGGAAAATCAAATGGGTGAAAAGAAGAACTACTTTGCAACGTCAAAATTCCTCTTGGAGATGTTTTCGGTGATTTTTGCCATTTTACTGGCGCTGGTGGTCAATGAATGGCGCACTTCTCATGCCAACAAAATTTTAGCGCATGAGGCATTGCTTAAGATCAGAAGGGAAATTAGTTCTAATCACGAGATTGTTCATAAACTGCTAAATATGAACAAACTTGTGAAAAAAAATCAGCTCAAGGCTTACAATGCAATAAAGAAAGAAATTCGCACAAATTCTTCGCATAACATAGAAGATCATATCAAACAAAAGTTTCCCTTTCAATTCATGACTCAGGCCTTAAAAAAGACAGCCTGGAATTCATCTAATCTCACTCATGCCGTGGAGTTTTTTGATTTCAGCATTGTGGAAGTGCTTTCCGAAACATACGAAGATCAAAAGTTGCATACTCGCGTCAATGAGAAAATTCTCGATAGATTGGCGTCGCCTGGATTGTTCAAAAAGGAGACCATGATTTCAGAAATGAGTTCGTTTTTCATGCTGCTGGAAATGTATTTTCAAATAACTGAATCGTTGCTGAAGGAATATGAAAACTGTTTACGGGTAATTGACGCGCAACTGTCGCTACAGCAATGAATTTGGATATTTGTTAATGACAACAATCTATGCTGAGCAGAATCTACTGAAAAATATGCTTTTAATCCACTTTTGAATTATGGTGATAATGTAAAAAATTGAGCTAACACAATAATTTTTATTCAAAGTGCTTACCAACTATTTGGAAATGCACACCTGCTTTTGCGCGATATCACACAAATTTAATAGCCTGTAGAGTAAGCGTATAACAAAATTTGCAAAGGAGG
>JAADFU010000148.1 GCA_013152715.1 Calditrichota bacterium | reverse complement strand
TATTTACAAACGTTATATCAAACCGGATGCTTCGGACAGAAGTTTGGTGCGCGCAAGTTATCTTTCATCGGCGCTGGTTGTTGGTGTTGGCATTTTGTTTGGATTTTTGGCTGACTCCGTGCATCAGATGACGCAATGGATTGTCTTCGGACTTTACGGCGGTTACACAGCTCCGAATATTTTAAAATGGCACTGGTGGCGATTTAATGGCTACGGGTATTTCTGGGGCATGATATCCGGCGTTATCGCCGCCCTTGCCTATCCTTTTGTGCTGCCAAATATGCATGATATTTACAGTTTTCCGATAATTTTAGCTATTTCTCTCGCTGGATGTATCATCGGAACATTGCGCACTGACCCGGACGATGAAGAAGTGCTCAAAGAATTTTACCGCCGTGTTCGTCCGTGGGGGTTCTGGAAGCCGATTCACGAAAAAGTTGTTGCCGAGAATCCGTCTTTTGAAAATAGAAGCAACTGGAAATTGGACATGGTGAATGTTTTCGTTGGCGTGGTCTGGCAGACTGCATTGCGGATCATTCCCATTTTCATCATTATTTACGAATTCAAATGGGCGTGGGTTTCCGTTCTGCTCGTCGCTGTGACAACTGTTATTTTGAAAAAGAATTGGTATGATAAATTGGAAGATGATTAATGTGAATGGAGCCACGGGTTGGCACGGATGACCAATTTTATTGAATGTATTTAATTAAAGCCACGGATGAACACCGATATTCACGGATGTTTTGAATTTATGAGTTTGCTTTAAAGAAAGTAAAAAATCTGGTTTTTGACCTGAAAAAAAGAGCTGTTTATTGTTTATTCTAAAGTTATCGCATTAACTTGCAATCATCATTAGAAAAACCTGGTTTTTTGGACTGGACTCATTTATTCTTCTTAAAAAAATCCGTGTCTATCCGTGAATATCCGTGGCAAAAAAAATATATCCAATCAAAACATAAAGAACCAATAAAATTCAAGAGGCAAAAATGAAAAAAGTTACAATTTTTATCCTGGTGATGCTTTTATCAGTTTCTGTTTTTGCGCAGCAGATGCAAAAAGTCCACATCAATAAGATTATCGACAAACTCGAGCACAAACAACTGGTCATCGGGACCTGGGTCAGCGCGCTGCACCCGTCCAATGCTATTGGTTTGAATGAATTCACCGGTTACCCTGACTACCAAACTTCGATCTCGCAGCCGATGCTGGATTTCATTCTCATCGACATGGAGCATCAGCCGTATGACATCACAGCGCTACGAAATTTTTTGTTAGCGATGAATTCAAAACGCGACGTAGTTGTCAAAGGTAATTTGCAGCCGAGCATTGTCACGCTCGTTCGACTTCCCAGCGAAGGAAATCAACCGGTGCACGCTTTGATCAAACAGGTGTTGGACGTTGGTGTGCACGGAATCGTGATTCCACATGTGCAGACACCGGAAGAAGCGGAAAAAATCGTTCGCGCCTGCCGCTATCGTCAGGCGGAAAATTCTCCTTATCGTGATCCGCAGGGGACTCGCGGCGCTTCTCCGTGGCTGGCGGCGTATTTGTGGGGATTGACCATGCCCGAATACGTGGAACACGCCGATGTCTGGCCTCTGAATCCGAACGGCGATTTGTTGGTCGTCATCATGATTGAGGATGATCTGGGCGTGAAAAATGTGGATGAGATTCTCAAGGTGAAGGGAATCGGCGCGGTCATTTTTGGACCTTACGATTACAGCTTTGTCGCCGGACATCCCGGAGAAACGAATCATCCCGATGTTGTGAAAGCCTGGGACACTGTGAAAAAAGCGTGCGACAAAGCCGGTGTGCCGCTGATTGGATTTGGCAATCCGGAAAATATCAAAAAATTGGTGAGCGAAAATTACCGCATGTTGCTGGTAGGACATGATGTCCGCGATGATGGCCGGCTGCAAAAAGTGCTGAATATTTTGAAAGAGATGAAAAAGTGAATTTAAGGAGCATGTCATGCGTTTTGCTGTGAAAAAAATTATTTTGCTGGGAATGCTTTTTTTGCTAAACAGTTCTTTTTTGATGGCATCCGACCCCATCGACATTGGAAATCGGCGCGAACTTTTTGTGGATTACTTTTTGATTGAAAAAATGGATGGAGTGGAGTTGCAGCTCCACAGGCCTCGTTATGAGGACATCGCGCTGAAATTTGACAAGCCCTGGGAAGGTCCCTTTTCCGGCTATATCACAATTTTGAACGATTCCGGTTTTTTTCGCATGTATTATCGCGGACTACCGAAAGTTCAGGATGAAAAAACCAAGAAAAAGTGGGCGGTGACCTGTTACGCAGAGTCCAAAGACGGCATTCACTGGACAAAGCCGAATCTGGGCATTTATGAAATTATGGGGACAAAGGAAAATAATGTGGTGCTCGATGTTGGCTATGCTTTTTCTCACAATTTTTCCCCGTTCATCGATGAAAAACCGGGTGTCCCTGCCAGCGAACGATTCAAGGGCGTGGGCGGAACTGAAAAAACAGGTCTCATGGGATTTGTCTCCGCGGACGGCATTCACTGGAAGAAAATTTCGGATGAGCCGATTTTGCGGAAGGGCATGTTTGATTCGCAAAATGTGGTTTTCTGGTCTGCGGCGGAGAACTGTTACGTTTGCTATCTGCGCACCTGGACCGGGGATGGCTATACCGGATTTCGCACTGTCAGTCGCTCCACTTCACCGGACTTTTTGCATTGGAGCGATCCGGTGCAGATGGATTTCGGAGATACGCCGATGGAACATCTTTACACCAACGGCACGCAGCCTTACTTTCGCGCGCCGCATATTTACGTTGCCATCGCCAAACGATTTTTCCCGGACAAGGCGGCGTTTCCAGAGGAAGTGGCGCGGAAATATGTGCAATTCAAAAATTACCGCAAATCTTCCAGCGATGCGATTTTGATGACTTCGCGCGGCGGTAATCGATACGATCGCACGTTCATGGAAGCATTTATTCGTCCCGGCGAAACCGTTCGCGATTGGGTGGCTCGAGATAATACGCCGGCTCTGGGCATTGTCCCGGCAGGAGAGAGGAAGATGTTCATTTATCGGCTTTCTTATTATGCACAATCCACAAGCCATGTGAGTCGCTACTCCATTCGCACGGATGGTTTCATTTCCGTGAATGCGCCATACAAAGGCGGAGAGTTGATCACGAAACCGATTATTTTCTCCGGTTCGAAATTGGAAATTAATTTTGACACTTCTGCGGCGGGCGGCATTCAGGTGGAAATTCAAGATGCGGACGGAAATCCGATCCCTGGATTTTCG